>JBJOIV010000014.1:0-31529 GCA_046046955.1 Bacteroidota bacterium
GGAATGGCAATGAATTTACTTAAACAAGCAGGTTTATCTGAAGTTTATAATGGAGGTGGCATACATGATATGTTAATGTACCAAAACTAATATGCTAGCTAACCTGACACAAAATTGGGGTTTCATGCGCATTATCCGCCTCCTTGTGGGCGGATATGCGCTTTTTGAAGCTATTCGTGCATCAGATGTACTGATAGGTATCATGGGAGCCGTACTCGTTAGTATGGCCTTATTAAATGCTGGCTGCGGATCTCAAGGTTGCGGAATCCCGGCACCACGCCATAACAATACTAAAACAGAGGAAGTGGAATATGAAGAAATTCATTCAAAGTAAATTCTGGCAAATCCTAGGCGGAATATTAGGTGGTATCGCTGGATACCTCTATTACAAAGAAATAGGTTGTAGCTCAGGAACCTGCCCCATCACCAGTAAACCACTAAATAGCGTGGTTTATTTTGGTGTTTTAGGTTATTTTGTGAGTGGAACGATAGCGGGATTTAAAAATTTAAAGAGTGGAGAGCATAGAGCATAGAGCATAGAGCTGGAATCGCCTACGGCGATGAATTCATGAAATGTTTATAATTTGCTGGCTTCATTTTTTTCTAGCGACTAGCGACTAGCGACTAGCGACTAGCGACTAGCGACTAGCGACTAGCGACTAGCGACTAGCGACTGACCACTGATTACTGATTACTAACAATTAAATACCTTAACTAAATGATTGAAACTATTACACAACCCTGGCCCTGGTATGTCGCTGGCGCCATGATTGGACTTATTGTCCCAGCCTTATTAATTTTAGGCAATAAACACTTTGGCATTTCTGCTAATCTGCGCCATATGTGCGCGGCATGTATTCCTAGCGATATTCCCTTTTTTAAATACGATTGGAAAAAGGAATCATGGAACCTATTTTTCATTGGAGGTATTTTCATAGGAGGCTTTATCGCAGCTCAATTTTTAGGTTCAGATGCACCTATTATAATACACCCAGATTTAGCCAAAGAATTAGCAGGATATGGAATAACCGACCTTTCAGGAATGGTTCCAGTTCAATTATTTGCCATTCATGATGTATTTACGTTACGTGGATTCATTATGATGATAGGTGGCGGATTCCTAGTCGGATTCGGAACACGATATGCGGGCGGATGTACTTCTGGACATGCAATTATGGGACTTAGTGACCTGCAATGGCCATCTTTAGTGGCGACAATCTGCTTCATGATTGGTGGATTCGTCATGGCAAATTTAATTTTACCCTACATTTTAGCCCTTTAATCTAATGAATACGAAAGAAAAAGAAACTGATTTTGAAGTACGTTCATTAGACACGATGTGTTTGAATGAATCGAACCTGAACCATCCTTGGTGGTATAATTTTAAATATTTAGGGGTGGGAATCGTATTTGGTGTGGTTTTTGTGAAGGCAGAAATTATCTCCTGGTTCCGCATTCAAGAAATGTTCCGTCTCCAAAGTTTCCACATGTATGGTGTCATCGGTACAGCGGTTGTAGTGGGAGCTATTTCTGTTTTCCTGATTAAGAAACTGAAAGTGAAAACGATCCACGGTGAAGAAATTACATTCACTGACAAGAAGTTTAATATGGGCCAAATCTATGGTGGATTAATCTTCGGTCTAGGCTGGGCTGTAACAGGAGCTTGCCCAGGTCCACTTTTTGCTCAATTAGGGACAGGGGTAATTGCCATTTCAGTGGTCATCTTGAGCTCTATTGCAGGAACGTGGGTGTATGGCAAGTTTAGAGATAAATTACCTCATTAGGAGATTATAGAGTAGAGTTTAGAGAGAAGGATATCAATTTATTGGTATCCTTTTTTATTTGGCTTGTTTACCAAATAACTGATTGTGTGACATATAAATTGGAATTAAGTTGCGGGTGCATTGCAGTGTAAGTCGAAAAAGTAATAACTTTGTAATTACATTAATCGATAAAATTATGGAAGCGGCAATCATTAAAATTGGAAATTCGAAGGGGCTCAGATTAAGCAAAACTATTTTGGAACAATATAACATCAATGATAAAGTGGAGCTTATTTTAGAAAAAGATCGAATCATCATCCTACCGATGGAATCTCCAAGGAAGAATTGGGATAGCGCTTTCAGTCAAATGCATGCAGACAACGCGGATCAATTACTTATTGATGACGTATTTGACAATGAAAACATGGAGGAATGGAACTAAATCAATACTACATCGTTTTAGTCAATCTCGATCCTACGATTGGAAGTGAAATCAAAAAAACGAGACCCTGTGTCATCATTTCTCCAAACGAGATGAATAGGCATCTACAGACCATTGTCCTCGCACCGATGACTACTAATACGAAGAATTACCCTACTCGAGTGGCTGTAGAATTAAATTCGATGAAGGGAATGATCGTTTTAGATCAAATTAGGACAGTGGACAAAAGCCGAATTTTAAAAACAATCGGCCAGTTAAATTCAACACAAATCGTGACTTGCAAAGCTATTATCAGAGAAACCTATGTGGATTAACAGCTACTTATGCTTCTCAGCCCATTCCTTAATCGGCTTATAGGGACCATACTTATGCTGCTCTTCTGAGAATGGATCTGCATAAGGTCCAAATGGATGATCAAATGGCTTCTTCGCAACTTTAGGCCAGTCTTTTGACAAATCCTTCGAAGGGCGAGGCATCGAATTCACATAAGCAGCTAGATCCCAAGCCTCTTCATCACTTAATTGCGGCTTTTCATAGGTGGCACCTAAAGGCATATTGTATTTTACATAACCCGCAAAGTTCGACATGCGGTAGAGTCCCGCCCCGTTATTGTAACTATGATCACCCCAAAGCGGCGGATACGTATATGATTTGCCTCCTTCTGCTAATACTCCACCTCCATCAGCTTGGTGACAAGACTGGCATTTAGCGACATACACCTCAGCTCCTTTCGCTGGATCAATCGCTCTCTTCAAACCTTTTAACTTAAAAATACCTGAACCTTTAGGTGATTTTCCTTTCGCTACATCCGAACCTAACCATTTAATATAGGCTAAAATGGCGCGCATTTCCTTACTTTCAGCGGCTAAAGCTTGACCATTTAAGCTACGTTCAAAACAATCATTTACCCGTTTTACTTGATCTTCAACCGCGCCAGAGCGAGCTCTAAACTTCGGATACGTGGACTGTACAGCAAAATAGTTATTTCCCCAAGGTTGAGTACCTGCGTTTAAATGGCAGTTTTGGCAATTCATACCATTCGAAATAGGCTTCACGGAGCCTTTTGGCCCTAAATAGGTTGATGTATGTGCAATCAACTCGCGACCATAAACGACTAATTCCTTTTCTTCCGGTGCTAAATACATCATTCGCCAATCTGATGGAGCAGTCCAAAGGTGGGTAAAATTTGAATCGGGTATACTATAAACAGAGGTAGAATCCGACTGAGCCCCTTCAAAATGAGAATAGGTTCGATATCCCAAAAACCCGAAAAGGACTAGTAGGAATCCAATCAGAAAAGTAGTCAATAGCTGGTAACGAGGTTGAAAAGGTGCGCTCAAAATCTAATATTTAATTTATTCTGCAAGTTACTAGAAGAATTAAATGCTCAAGGTGACATTTATCACGTCAATCCCAAATTCATTCCTTTAATATTACAACATATTCTTTAAATCGTTAACCATGAAAACACATCACCAAATTTTAATCGTAGGCGGAGGAAATGCCGGCATATCGATCGCAGCACAACTTTTAATAAAAGATTCCTCCTTAGATATCGCCATTATAGATGGAGCTAAGAAGCACTATTACCAACCTGCTTGGACTTTAGTGGGAGGAGGAGAATTCAATATCAAAGATACCGAAAGAGACGAATCGTCTGTCATCCCTAAAGGGGCAATTTGGATTCAACAAATGGTAAAGGGCTTCAAACCAGAAGAAAATAAAATTACGCTGGCGGATGGTACAGATTTATCCTACGACTACCTCATAACGGCACCTGGAATTCAATTAAATTGGGGCGAGGTTAAAGGCTTAAAAGAAAGCTTGGGCAAAAATGGGGTTTGCTCGAACTATAGTTTTGAAACGGCTCCTTATACCTGGGAATGCATACAAAACACTAAAGGCGGTAAAGCGATCTTCACTAACCCACATACTCCTATCAAATGTGGTGGGGCACCACAAAAGATCATGTATCTAGCCGCAGACTATTTCAAAAAGAACAAGATTGAGTCACAAGTAGAATTTTGGAGTGGAGGAACGCGGGTTTTTGGCGTAGAGAAATATGAAAATACGCTAAAAGAGGTCATTGCTAATTACGGAATTAACACACATTTCTTCGTCAAATTAGATGAAATCGATGGACCAGCTAAAAAAGCAAAATTTGTAGGCATTGGGGAAGCAAATAAAGACCAGGAATACTGGGTTGAATATGACATGATTCATGTTACTCCTCCGCAATCTGCACCCGACTTTATTAAATCTAGCCCTTTAGCGAATGCGACTGGTTGGTTAGATGTCGAAAAACATACACTACAACATAATAAATACAAAAATATTTTTGGTTGTGGTGATGCAGCTAATTTACCCGCATCACGCACTGGAGCTGCCATTCGGAAGCAAGCACCCGTATTAGTAAGTAATTTACTGGCTTTTATGAAGGGTAAAACAATGTCGGCTTCCTATAATGGTTACTCTTCATGCCCCATTATTACTGGATACAACAAACTTGTTTTAGCTGAATTTGATTATAATAACACTCCAGTCGAAACCTTTCCTTTTGATCAATCAAAGGAACGCTGGTCTATGTACCAAATGAAGAAATACCTACTTCCCTATTTATATTGGAATCAGATTCTTCCAGGAAAGATGTAAAAAAAGGCCGCTAAACGTAGCGGCCTTTCCTTAATATTTCAAGTAAGCCCAACCGGCCTCTTGTTTAAGGACGACTTCGGCCACACCAGAGGGAACGGTTCCTGCCTGAGGCAAAATAGTAGCCCGATCGATTTTCCGTTCGCGAATGGTATTTTCGCAAGCTTTAAACAAGACACCTGAAGCTGCCAGTTCCGTAATCTTAGCTTTTTGTGTGGTTTTGCCTTCAACTAAAATGCTTATTCCGGCCCCATGAGCTACTAACTCGATTTGCGTGGAAGTACCTAATGCCGCTTGAAGATTGGAAATATTTTTTAGTGCACCATGCCATACTAATGTGTCCGAAGTATTCAATTGGATGACCACTTTATGAGTTTGTGCGTTTGCTGCGAAGGAAAGAAATGCAACAAAAAGGGCTAACAGTATTGATTTTTTCATAGAAATATTTTTTCTAAACTTACTTATTTTATAGAATGAAAGCAATGTGGAATGAACGATATCAGCAAGATATCTACCAATATGGAATCAATCCAAATGATTTTATGGCAGAACAAATACCCCAGTTACCCATAGGTCGTATTTTATTCCCAGGCGCAGGAGAAGGACGGGATGCTGTTTTTGCGGCTAAATTAGGTTTTGAGGTTCATGCTTTTGACCTCAGTGAACAAGGTCAGGCAAAAGCCCTAAAACTAGCCTCACAGGAAAAGACACGCATCCATTTCAAAGTATCTGACGCCTCTTTAGTCAAATTTCCCATTGCTTCTTTTGACGTCATCGCCCTGACCTATTTCCATTTGCCTATTGAAATAAGAGTAGCCTTTTATGCTAATTGCATCTCCTGGTTAAAACCTGGGGGTAAAATTCTTTTAGAAGGCTTTTCAAAAAAACAGCTAGGCTTAAGCTCAGGCGGGCCTAAAAATAGCGACTGGTTATTTTCTGCCAAAGAATTGGAAATCGAATTCCCCGGTTTAACGATTCTTTTAAACGAAGAAAAGCAACGCCTTCTAGCAGAAGGCCCTTTGCATCAAGGTTTGGCAGAAGTAGTACAATTCATTGCTCAAAAATAGGTCAGAGACATTAGTCACGATTCAGCCCGTGCAGCAGGACTATATTTGTGTAATAAAACAAAAAGAAAATGATCGAATTAATCAAGAATTTATTGGGTTTCGGCCCTAAAGTGGACCTGAATGAATTAATGGCTTCTGGTGCTGTTATTGTAGACGTTCGCACGCCGGCGGAGTACAAAGACGGACACCTAAAAGGTGCCATCAATTTACCTTTACAGACTTTAGGGAACAATTTGAACAAATTAAAGAAAGATCAGGTTATAATAACTTGCTGCCGCTCGGGAAGCCGCAGCGGAATGGCTAAACGAATGCTAAAAGCAAACGGATTCGAGCAGGTGCACAATGGTGGGCCGTGGACGTCACTTAAAGCATAAAGCACAAAGAATAAAGCATAGATAAAGATAAGAGAGTATAGAGAGGAGATGGTGAATGGTAAATGGTGAATGGTAAATGATGAATTCTTTACTCTCTACTCTATAATCTATAATCTACTTTTCACTGAATACTGATTACTGAATACTGACTACTAGATACTGAAACTATGAGCAAATTCGCCGAATTATTAAAATCGCCAGAACCTGTTTTAGTTGATTTCTCAGCTGAATGGTGTGGCCCCTGCAAGCAATTAAAGCCTATATTAGAGCAATTGAAGGCTAAAATAGGGAACTCTGCAAAAATCATTAAAATCGATGTTGATAAGAATCGTACCTTAGCGGATAAATTTCAAATCCGTTCTGTGCCCACGATGATCCTATTTAAGGATGGAAAATCGGTTTGGCGCCAGTCGGGGGTCATTCCTGCAAGTACATTGGAGGGAATTATTAAACAACATTCGAAATGAAAAAAGTACTTTATTCTATATTAATCTCAGGTCTTTTATTTTCCTGTGGGCCAAAAGAAGGACAACAAGATCTAAGTGCATCAGAATTCCAAACAGCGATGGCTGGAGAGTCGGGAGCGCAGGTTTTGGACGTAAGAACCATCGATGAATTCCAAAATGGTCATATTGAAGGTGCCATCAATGCAGATGTTAGTTCACCTGCTTTCGCACAAATCGCTGGTGGATTAGCCAAAGATAAAACAGTCTACGTTTACTGCTTATCAGGAGCTAGATCCTCCTCTGCTGCCGGAATGCTAAAGGAAATGGGCTTCAAATCCATCGTCAATTTAACAGGTGGAATGCTAGCTTGGCAGTCTGCTAATTTACCTATCGCAACAGGCGAATCGAAAACACCTACCTCAGCTGGTTTAACCGAGGCAAGTTTCGCTGAAAAAATCAAAGGCAAGCCGATGGTCATAATCGACTACAATGCAACTTGGTGCGGCCCCTGCAAGCAATTGAGCCCTATTTTAAAGGATTGGGTAAAAGCGCAGAATGGTAAAGTAGAACTCATCGAGATCGATGTAGATGAAAACCAAGAACTAGCAAAATCTAAGAAAATTGAAGCTATTCCTTACCTTGAAATGTACAAGAATGGGGTGAAGACTTGGTCGAGTGTGGGATTGATCGGGAAAGAGGAATTAGATAAGTCGCTGCACTAGTCGCTAGTCGCTAGTCGTCGTTCGGACTTAGTCGACTTCGTCTTAGTCAATAGGTCGCCACTTCGAGGCTTAGTCAGAAATTATTGATCAGCACAATTTTAATAACGAGTTTGAACTAACATGTCATCCTCACCTTCAACACCCCAGCCGACACTACCGTCAAGGAGCCAATCACTACAATACTGACATTCAATTCAAAATAGTCGGCTAGAATTCCTGTCAAAATAGCCCCAAAAGCATAACCTAAATCGCGCCAAAGACGAAAAATACCTAAACTAGCTGCCCGATCAGTTGGATGCGCATTTTGCGCAATGGAAGCCAAGAAGGTAGGGTAAACAATAGCCGTCCCTAGTCCTAACACAAAAGATAAGGCAGCATATATCGAAAAGGTGTCAGCCCAAAGCAAGCCCAGAATAGCTGCACCTTGCAGAAGCATGCCAATAACAAGAAGATCTTTTTGGCATATAAAATCAGACAAACGTCCCGTTCCCAACTGAGCCAATCCCCAAACCAAAGGATAAATAGCTGTTATTAGCCCAATATCCGCTAAGCTAAACCCTTTCGCTGCTAGGAGTATAGGAAACAATCCCCAAATCATCCCATCATTTAAATTATTCACTAATCCAGCTTGTGTGATAGCTCCCAAGTTTCGATGTAAAACACTGGTATCCCAAAATCGATTATTCAATAAGGGGACTGTACTAGAAGCCGCGGCTTTGTGCACAAAAAGCTGGGTGTCTTTAACCCAAATAATACTCAAAGCGAGTCCTAATACGACAAAAACGATACCGACATAAAAAGGATAAGGTCTAATGCCGTAGGCATTCGCTATCCAAGCGGTCAACAATGCGACTAGACCGACAGATAAGTAACCTGCAAATTCGTTAATACCCATCGCTAGACCACGCTGTTTATCCCCCACCAAATCAATTTTCATCGTCACCGTGCTGGACCAAGCGAGACCTTGGTTAATACCAAGTAAGATATTCGCCACAATAATCCAATTCCAAGAAGTTGCCCACATCAACAAAAAGGGAATGGGAATCGCAAAAAGCCAGCCATAAATCAATAATCGACGACGACCTACTGAATTTGCCAAATGACCAGCAAAAAAATTAGTGATAGCTTTAACGATTCCAAAAACAATGATAAAAGAGAAAATCGCCGTATGAGAGGCTATTTGGAATTCTTCAGATGCCAAACGAGGAAGAATCGATCGCTCTAAGCCGACCATGCCTCCAACAAAAGCATTGATAACAACCAATAAACTAAACTGTTGCCAGTTTTCTTTTAAACCCAATTTAACCCCCATATCATTGCTATTACGCAACAAAGTTGGGAATTAGACCACTTGGATTACTTAACAAATGTTAAATTAGGATTTCTTCGCGCGAATGCGACTTAAACTCACTTGGGTGATCCCCAGGTAGGAGGCAATGTATTTTAATGGGGCTCGCTTTAACACTTCAGGTTGCTCTTTTTCTAATAAATGATAACGCTCCTCTGCCGTATGAAACTGCAAATTCTCAATCCGCTGAATCGTTTCTACATAGGCCTTTTCAAATAATCTTGAGAATAGTCGCTCTATATCCCGATGCCCCTCATATAATGAAGCTAATTGTGTTGTATCGATGGACCAAAGCTCGGAATCTTCCAACACCTGTATTCCCTTCTGGCTAGGTTTTCCAGCAAATAGGCTCTCAGCACGTGCTATCATGTTAAATTCGCCATAAAAGCCCTCCGTTACATCCAAACCATCTTTTTCATAATAAATCCTCGCCATTCCCTTTTTTAGGAAGTAAAGCGTTTTACAGGTTTGGCCTATCGACTGAAGAGGTTGATTACGTACAATACTGGTAGGCTGACAAATAGCTTCTAGGGCCTCCGCTGAGCTTGAACTCAAGGGGGATATGGTTAAGAAGTAGTTGATCAGTGGGTGCATAGGTAACCAAGAGGAAATTAAGAGTAGAGATTATAGAGTAGAGATTAGAGAGTAGAGATAAAAGAGTAAAGATTTTCCATTCACCATCTCCTCTCTATACTCTCTTATCTCTGCTCTACTTTTTCGCGGCTTCAAACCCAATCGAAACCGAATTCACGCAATAACGCAATCCTGTATCTGTAGGACCATCGTCAAAAACGTGACCTAAGTGGCCTCCGCATTTAGCGCAGGTGATTTCTACGCGACGCATGCCAAGGGTATTATCTACAGTTTCTTTAATGACACCTGCTTTTAGTTCCTTGTCAAAACTCGGCCAGCCGCAATGTGAATCGAACTTCGAGTCTGAGCTGAAAAGTGGAGCTCCGCAACCTCTGCAGGTATACATTCCCTTCTCGTTATGCATCAAGAATTTACCTGTGTAGGGCCGTTCTGTGCCTTTTTGGCGTAAAATATAATACTCGTCTTCTGTTAACTTAGCCTTCCATTCGGCTTCTGTTTTAGGCAAATTATCCATCGTCTTTGTTTCTGTAGTTGCTATCGTTTGGTTGGGCGTTTGTTTGGGTTGCTGTCCACAAGCCTGCAGGCTCATAAACATCAGTACTAATCCTAGAATCTTTTTCATGTGATTTTCATTTATAGCATAACGCAAGTTAAGGGAAAAAGGTTTACGGGCCGCAAGCGGCAGTGGGCAGTGGGCGGTAGTCCGGAATCAAAGTTCAAAGACCAAAGGTCAAAGTTCAGAGCTGGAATCGCCTTTGGCGATACTATTTGAAATGTTTATTTTAAATTCTTTGAACTTTGGTCTTTGAACTTTGGTCTTTGAAATTATGAATACCGCGGATCCACCCGCCACGCTAACTTTCGTAATTGTTGTACCCGTAGCGTACGATGGCCAAAGTCATCCATCGACACCCCTTGCATCCAATAAATCCCACTGCCGCGGAAGGAATAGTTTTTTAAGTCGGATGGGAAATGGACCGTATCAAAGAACTCCCCTTGGAGGTCGACGAAATAACCAAAATACATGCGTTCTCCCTGCTTCGTTCGCGTAGATTTGAGGGTGACGAGGTAGCCGATGATATCGCCTTTGGGCAATACTAAATCTGCATTCAATAAGGTCTCTGGTAATTCCTCCAGCAATAAAAAGGGCGAACAGAGCGGGAAGCCCAGTATTTCCCATTGATCGAAGGCATCCTCCGCCGAATCGTGAATTAAAGGTGGCAGTACTCCCATTTCAGGAGATAAGTCCTCAAACATTTCCATCGCTACCACCGTGGATACTTTGCCTTGGAAACGGGCGTGCGCCTCCCACAACAGCGGTTTCTTCTCATGCCCTAAATTCCGAAAAGCCCCGATTCGGATTAATAAAACTGCCTGTTCTAGCCCGATGGACACGCGGTGTGCAAAATCCTCCCAGGAACGAAATGGGCCGGACTGCCTCCGCGCCTCCAGCATTTCCTGAATCACACGTTTCTCTAGGCCTTTGATATGCACCCAGCCGAGGTAAATCCGCTTGCCTTCGATTCGGGTTAGGTATTCGCTTTCATTAATCTCCGGCGCCTCTATTTGTGCGCCACAGCGGCGAGCCTCGTGCACATAAAACTCGGTTCGGTAGAATCCCCCAAAATTATTGATCACCGCCACCATAAATTCGAGCGGGTAATAGGTCTTCAAATAGAGGCTTTGGTAGCTTTCTACGGCAAAAGATGCAGAGTGCGCCTTCGAAAAGGAATAGCCCGAAAAACTTTCCATCTGCCTCCACACCTCTCGTGAAACAGCTTCAAGATAGCCTTTCTCGGCACAATTCGCGAAGAAAGCCTCCCTAATTCGATCGAATTCAGCCCTAGATCGGTATTTGCCCGACATCCCGCGGCGAAGGACATCGGCCTCCGCTAAGGTCAAGCCCGCAAAATAATGCGCCACTTTGATCACATCTTCTTGGTAGACCATCACGCCATAGGTTTCCTTCATCAGCTCCCCCATCAGCGGATGCACGGGCTCATAGGAATCCGGCGCGTGGAAACGCTCGATGTAGGCTTTCATCATCCCGGAGGAGGCGACACCGGGTCGAATGATGGAGGATGCGGCAACTAGGGTGATGTAATCCTGGCAGCGCAGCTTCTTTAAAAGCGAACGCATCGCTGGGGACTCGATGTAGAAACAACCCATCGTCTCGTGGCGCATCAGCTGTTTGCGCACGCCCTCGTCCTTCATGAATTCTTGCACGCGGTGAATGTCGACATCTTGGCCGCGGTTCGCTCGGATGATGTCGACGGCTTCCTTGATGTGTCCGAGGCCTCTTTGGGACAAAATATCAAACTTCGCAAACCCGATCTCCTCCGCCACATACATGTCGAACTGGCAGATGGGAAAGCCTTTAGGCATACCCTCCAAGGCCGTGTACGCGCTTAATGGGGCATCTGAAATCAAGATTCCCCCGGCGTGGATGCTCAGGTAATTAGGAAAGTCGAGCAATAGCTGTCCGTATTTCACAATCAGCGCCTGAATCTCAGAAGTCACCTCGCGCATCGCGGTAGCGGGATCGAGCCAGGCGTCTATCTCGGCTTTGGGAAGGCCAAAAACCTTCGCCAGCTCTCGGTAAATCGACTTATCCCGAAATGTTACATAAGTCGCTAACAGGCAAACATGCTTCGAACCATAGCGCTTAAAGATATAATCGATGATATCGTCGCGCTCATCCCAGGAAAAATCAATATCAAAGTCCGGCGGACTCGTCCGGTGTTCATTAATAAACCGCTCGAAATACAGGTCTAATTCCACCGGATCCACATCCGTAATCCCGATGCAATAAGCCACGATGGAATTCGCGCCAGAACCTCGACCCACGTGAAAATAGCCCCTGGATCGCGCATAGCGAATAATGTCCCAGGTAATCAGGAAATAGGCATTAAAATTCAGCTCATTGATAATCCGCAACTCCTTCTCCACCCGCGCCTTCGCCTCCCGATCCCCCCGCGGATAGCGGTAACGCAAGCCCTCATAGGCTAGCTTGGTGAGGAGCGCTAAATCGTCCTCTTTGGACGCACTAAACAAGGAACGATTCTTAGGGCGCTTAAAATCAAAAGAAAAGGTACAATCGGCTAAGATCTTATCCGCCTCGGCTAAGAGCTCCGGATGATCCGCACAACAAGCCTGCAATTCAGCTGGCGAATAGAGCCGCTCGTCCTCCTGCGCCTGATCCTTCTTCGACAGCTTACTCAACAAGGTATTTAAATCAATCGCCCGCAATAAGCGATGCATCGAGAAACCGCGCTGATCGAGAAACGTAAAGGGCTGGCACCAGACGAAATCACGCAGGTCTTTTTCTTTCCAAATCAGGTTCCGGTCACTCGCCCGCACCCCCCAACGTTCCCGAGGTCCGGCTAGCGTCTTAATCTTCTTCCGCAGGGCTAAAGGATAAATCGTCCACACATCGTCCGAAATGGGAGGACGCTCTGGCCAGGGATCTTTGGACACTAAATACTTCGTCGCAAAATCATTTATCTGTAAAAAACCGGCCTCATTCCTCGCTAAACACACATAACCCGCCTCGAACTCCATCCCCACCACCGGCTTAACACCCGCGGCCTCACAAGCCTGCACAAAATCGAATACCCCCGAACTCCGGTGGATGTCCGTTAATGCCAAACACGTAATCCCACGCGCCTTCGCCTCCTGAACTAATTGCTCAGGCGAAAGCGTACCATAGCGCAGGCTGTAGTAGGAATGGCAATTTAAATACATCTATTCTTCGTTTTTGGATGATAACGCGGCGTGTGACGCACCAGCGAGTGTCGCACCAGCAGGGGTCACAACAGCGTGCGGCGCCCCAGCACCAGCGTGTGTCGCCCCAGCACCAGGCAATCGATTCCTCCGTTCAGCACTCCCCATTAATCCACTTGCACGCAAGATGGAAAACTCGCCGTAGCGGTTCTTCAGGGAATCCATCGCCTGATAGAGCGGAACCAGCTTCGCCCCGTCGTCAAAAAGATTCAGCTGCTCCTGCCCTTGCAAGAGCTTCGAGAAGCGAACTCCGATCAGGCGAATCAAGAGCCTTCGATCATAGAGCTTCTCGAACAATTCATACACCGCCGGAATCAGGCGGTGGTCGCTGGCGGAAGCGGGGATACTAATTTGCCGGGTATGGGTGTCAAAATTCGAGTAACGCACCTTCACCGTAATACAGGAGGTACATTGCCCCAGCTTGCGCAGATCATAGCTCAACTGTTCGGTTAGTGATCCTAGGATCCGTCGCAATAAAACTACATCCGTACTATCCTGCTCGAAGGTAATCTCCTTCGAGAGCGATTTCTGTTCTGAATAAGGAACTACGGGGCGTAAGTCGATGCCGTTGGCTCTTTCCCAAAGCATCGTCCCAGACTTTCCGAAGGTTCGCTCTAACACCTTTTGTGGCATTTGGCTGAGCGTTCCTACGTGGACGATGCCCATGTTGCGTAGGGTTTGGGCCGTCACCGCACCGATCATCGGTATTTTATTCACCGTCATCGGTGCTAAAAAGGCTTTCTCTTGACCGGCTGGCACCTGGTATTCGCCGGCGGGCTTGACGTGATTCGTGGCGACTTTGGACACCGTCTTATTCACTGAAAGCCCAAAAGAAACCGTCAATCCAATATCCTTCTGAATCCGATTCCGCAGATCCTGCGCAAAGGCATAAGAGCCAAAAAAGCGCTCCATCCCCGTCATATCTAAATAAAACTCATCAATCGAGGCCTTCTCCACCAGAGGCGCGCGCTCCATAATCAGCGAGGTCACCATCTCCGAGTGCTGCACATAGGCCTCGTAATCTCCCCGCAACACAATCGCATCCGGACACAGCTTCAACGCCATCTTCATGGGCATCGCGGAGCGCACCCCGAAGGCCCGCGTCTCATAACTGCACGCCGCCACCACACCACGATCCGACCCTCCACCCACGATGACTGGTTTACCCACGAGTCTTGTATCTCGGAGTCGCTCCACCGAGACAAAGAAACTGTCTAAATCCATGTGCACAATCGCGCGCTCCTGCATAAAATTGGTAGATATTTGGGTATTTTGAATACCTTTCGTAACTTCGAAAAGTATACGAAGAAATTTTAGATACGAATTTTATTCATTTTATATTAATAAGCAAATCCGATGAGCACTTTTTTTAGTCAGAATTTACGTTTTTTACGCAGCAAGATGTCCGAGAAAACATCGCAGGAAAAACTGGCCGAATTACTGAATATTAAGAAGCCGACCTTGGGCTCCTACGAGTCTGGCAGAGCGGAGCCTAAATATGCGGATTTGATCTCCCTAGCGGAGTTTTTTAATGTCGAGGTAGATGAATTATTGAAGGAGGATTTGTCCCAAAGAATCCCCGGACTATCCAATAAACCTAAGCTACGAATCTTAGCCACGACCGTCGATCAGAACAACGAAGAGAATATCGAGATGGTACCCGTGAAGGCTTTGGCAGGATACACCGCCTCTTATGACGACATCGGTTTCATCCAAGAATTACCCACCTTCCAGGTCCCATTCCTGCCGAAGGACAAGAAATACCGCGTTTTCCCCATCAAAGGCGAATCCATGTTACCCCTTCAACCCGGTTCTCTCGTGTTCGCCGAATACGTGGAAGACTGGACTCAAATAAAGGACGGAACGATTTGCATCGTCGTGACCCGCGAGGATGGCGTCGTATTAAAGCAAGTCATTAACCACCTCGCAGAACGCAAAGTTTTAATCTTGAACTCGACGAACAAGACCTACGATCCCTATCCGATCTTGGGCTCTGAAATCCAAGAAATCTGGAAGTTCGCGGGGTATTTCCACGAGGCGTTCCCGGAAAATTAAATAACAAAGAACAAAGCAAAAAGCACAAAGATGGTATCGCCTTCGGCGATGAGTATGTGAACTGATTTAAAAAATCCGTTGAAAATAGTTCACGAATCCATCCCCGCAGGGGATTCCTACTTTATTCTTTGTGCTCTATGCTCTATGCTTTAACTTTAACACTGCCCACTGAATTATATGATTCTTAAAATTGCCACCACTCTACAAATTTCCGAAAATCAAGTTCGGAAAACCATCGCCCTATTAGACGAAGGCGCCACGATTCCCTTTATTTCCCGTTATCGCAAGGAGGCGACGGGCAGTTTAGATGAGGTGCAGGTGGCTGCGATTCGGGATTTGCGGGACCAGTATGTGGAATTAGAGAAGCGTCGCGAGGCGATTTTGAAGTCGCTTAAGGAGCTGGAGAAACTAACACCTGAATTAGAGAAGGCGGTTCGAGGGGCGGAGACTTTGGCCAAATTAGAAGACATCTACCTTCCCTACAAACCCAAGCGCAAAACACGCGCGATGGCGGCCCGCGAGAAAGGCTTACAAGAGCTCGCAAATCAATTAAGACTACAACGTTTAGCAGACCCAGAGGTCTTAGCGGCAGAATACCTAGAAGACGTCGAAGAGGCCTTAGCGGGCGCTAGAGACATCCTCGCGGAAGAAATGATGGAGACGGCAGAGGCGAGAGAGGAAGCGCGGAACTTATTCACGCGCAAAACGACGGTAAAATCGAGCGTCGCGAAAGGAAAACAAGAAGCAGGCATTAAATACAAAGATTACTTTGATTGGTCCGAATCCTTAGCTCAGGCACCCTCCCACCGTATTCTAGCCCTATTTAGAGGCGAAAACGAGGGCATTTTGAACCTATACCTAACCGGTCCAGACGAGGAGGTACTGAACAAATTAGAACATCGTTTCATCACAGGAAACAATGCCTGTGCTAGACAAGTGGGAATGGCCATCCAAGATGGCTACAAGCGCTTGCTGATGCCGGCGATGGAAACAGAGATGCGGGCGGAAGCCAAGAAACGCGCAGACGAAGAAGCGATTCGCGTATTCGCAGAAAATATCAGACAACTGTTATTAGCTGCCCCATTAGGCCAAAAACGCGTTTTAGCCCTCGACCCCGGCTTCAGAACCGGTTGCAAAGTCGTTTGCCTAGACGAACAAGGCACCTTATTAGCAAATACAGCAGTCTATCCTCATACGGGACCGGGTCAGGCCGCAGAAGCAGCTCATACCATCCAAGACTGGGTGAAGAAATACAAAGTGCAAGCCATTGCCATTGGAAACGGCACAGCGGGACGTGAAACGGAATCTTTTGTGCGCGCTTTGAAACTCGAAGGCATCACGATTATCATGGTCAACGAAAGCGGAGCCTCCATCTATTCTGCCTCTGAGGCGGCACGCGAGGAGTTTCCGGATAAAGATGTGACCGTACGCGGGGCAGTTTCGATTGGGCGCCGCTTGATGGATCCTTTGGCGGAACTCGTGAAGATCGACCCTAAATCCATCGGTGTGGGACAATACCAGCATGATGTAGACCAAAAGAAACTGCAAGCCTCCCTCGACGACACAGTCATCTCTTGCGTAAACTCGGTAGGTGTTGAATTGAACACCGCCTCCAAACAGATTCTGTCTTATGTTTCTGGCCTAGGACCACAGCTTGCCCAAAACATCATTGACTACCGCACCAAGAATGGACCCTTTGTCAAGCGTTCTGATTTGAAAAAGGTGACTAGATTAGGCGAAAAGGCCTTCGAACAAGCAGCGGCCTTCTTGCGTATTCGCAATGCGAAAAACCCGTTAGATGCCAGCGCAGTTCACCCAGAACGTTACGAAATCGTCGAAAAGATGGCAAAAGACCTGAACTGCAAAGTGGCGGATCTTTTATCTAACGAATCTTTGCGCAAGCAAATCCGCTTGAGTCAATACGTAAATGCGGAAGTTGGAATGCCTACTTTGACGGATATCATGGAGGAATTAGCGAAACCAGGACGCGATCCTCGCGAGCAATTCGAAGCTTTTGAATTCACGGAGGGAGTTAACGAAATCAAAGACTTACGCGTGGGAATGATTCTTCCAGGAATTGTGACGAATATTACGAATTTTGGTGCTTTCGTGGACATCGGAGTTCACCAAGATGGTTTAGTACACGTCAGTCAATTAGCCGATAAGTTTGTGAGAGACCCGAACGAAGTAGTGAAGGTGGCACAGAAAGTGCAAGTTCGAGTGACGGAAGTGGATGAAGCGCGGAAAAGGATTGCGTTGAGCATGAAGAAGTAGATTAGAGATTATAGAGTAGAGAGTAGAGATAAAAAACATCTCCTCTCTCTACTCTCCTCTCTCTTATCTAATCTTTCTTTTTACAGCAATTCGGCAACTTCGCATAGTCTTTTGCAATCGCCTTCACATCATCTGCATCGTATCCCGTTTCAGAGATGGCTTTGCGAATTCCTGCAACATCGATCTTCGCTGCATCGTATTCTACGGTAATTACCTTGTCATCTAAATTCAAATCGGATTTAGCCACGCCTTTCGTTAAGGCTAAGTTCTTTTCGATACGCTCTTTGCACATTTCGCAAATGGCAGAGGTTTTAATTTTCACGGTCTCCTTAGGGCCTGCTAGCGCTAGAAGAGGCATCATTAATAAAAATAAAATTTTTTTCATGGGTTTATTTTTTAACTACTTTGAGATCCATCGTACAAGCAGGGCACTTACCTTTCTTTGAATAGGTCTTTTTGCCCTCGCATTTCATTGGACACGCATATTCTTCTTTCTTACTTACTTTAGCAGCCTTTTGATCTGCCTGAGTGGACGCAAAGGCCCCGAACATTCCCAAAACTAGGGTCGATACTAAGATATACTTTTTCATATTAATTGATTTTAAAACGGATTCCTGAATAAACCATGGTGCCAGTAATTGGGCCCCAAACCATTGAGGCATCAAAGCCCGCGGCAAACGGATCTTTGGCTACAAAAATGGGATTCTCTTGAGTAAAATTAAAAAGATTTTCCACTCCCACGTACAATTCCCACTTTTTAAATTGGCGAGTTACTTGGCCGTAGACAGTCGAAAATGGAGGCGCAGTCACCTCTTGAATGGCTCCTGTATGTAGATGAGCTAATTTATGATCTGGAATTCTTCTGGATCCATTCCATTGCCAAGTTAAATCATACTTCCAAATCTCATAGGGAGTAGAGTAGGCAAGATTAACTAAAATGCGGTCCTTGTTTAGATAGGGCTTTGATAGTCGAATCAGCCCCCCATCCATGCGCAAATAATCTGCCTGCACATCTTGGTAGCGGTAAGCCACCTTCATTTCAAATCGTTTAAATGGGCTGTAATTAAACTCCCCTTGGATACTGGTTGAAAAAGATTTGCCGGGAGAAGAGTACATACGTAGAGTAGACCCTGCCTCCATATCCACAATCCATTGGTGAATAAAATCGGTTTGGAAGAAATCCAAAACTAGATTCGCCTTGCGCGACCCAATGGTCATGTTTTTCGTCAAAGTCATCCCATAATTCCAAGAGGACTCCAATGGATTTAGGCTACCTAGCACACGTAAAGAACGATTATTCACTAAAAAACCCATATTTTCTGCCAAAGGATTCACCCGTCTCCACCCCTTTCCGGCGGATAAACGAAAAATCCAATCGGTCGCCACATCCCACTTTACATGCAAGCGTGGTACCCATTGGGTGCCTAATTGGTTATGGAAGTCGACTCTTTGGCCCACCACTAAAGTCAACTTATTCGGAATCGTCCAGGTATATTCGCCATAAATGCCGGGCACGATCTCCGTTCGAGCATAGGCGGAATCAATATACGATTCCTGGTAAGAATCGAGCAGAAAACTCGCCCCCGTCTTAACGGTATGATTCGTATTATCTATGATCGATTGAAAAATTAAATTTCCATAGATGCTCTGCTCTCGACCGCGGTATTTTTTAATTGAAAAATAGGAGTCATTCGCGTGATTAGCCGTGCTTAAAATAAGGGCAAGACCCTGGTATGGCTTTGCTGGATACAAACGGGCGATTTTGGCAAATGTCTCGAGCCGCTCTGTTTTGCTCCCAAAACCATAAAGTTGAAAAGGATCTGAGTTTTTTTGAATGGCATTTTGGCCTCCTAAACGATCCTCTAAAAGGTAATTCGCCCCCCACTGAATCATCCAGCGATCGGTGGCATACTTCCATCGATTTAACACGTTCGCTAACTGAAACAAAGGCAGATCAAGGAAACCATCTTTATTCCCATCTAAACGCCCAGCCTGCTGCGAATAATGTGCAAAAACACCCGTAGATAAGCGAGAATTAAAACGGTGAGCACCTTGTTGATTGATCTCAAATCGGCCCTGGGAGTTCGTATAGGTATTTAAATAATAAACTTCCGAAGTATCTGGTTTCGCAAGCTCCACATTAATGGCACCCGTCATGGATTCGTAGCCATTGACGACAGAGATCGTCCCTTTCGCTAGATCGATCGATTTTATCCAAGTACCTGGTAAATAATTAAGACCAAAAGTGGATTTCAAACCCCGAATGGAAGGAACATTTTCGACGTTTGTTTGGACATAGGTACCGGCTAAACCCAATAATTGAATTTGCTTTGAACCCGTCACCGCATCGGCATAACTCACAGAAACAGACGCGTTAGTTTCGAAGCTCTCAGACAGATTGCAGCAAGCCGCTTTGCCTAAAGTTTTGATGGTCATGACCTCGGTGGCTAGAATGGCATTATCATCTTTCTGACCTGGATTCGCAATAACCCGAAATTCTTTTAATTCAGTATCACGCTCAATACTGTCTTTACGCATGACCTTTTGCGCCTGCAAAAGCGTCGAAAAACTAAGTAGAATAAGTAATTTATACATCGTATGAATGATTTAAATGATGGAAATAGCTTTGCTACATCATCAAATCAAATACGTCTGTAATTGTGCTAAGCGAACTTGCTGTCTCAATGGAGGAGCATTCGGCTGAAATAAACCATAAGAATCTCGTTCTACTTGATTTGCCTCTAAAAATCGCCACGCCATGGAAGAATTAGGGGCTGTAAATGCGAATTGAATGGCTTGACTGCCCTTTGTTAAATCGAAGTTAAACTTGACTTGGTATTTGCCTAAAAAACAACATTTAGCTCTTGAAAGCTGCGCCTGAGAACTAGGCTTACAACAAGATTCTGCCTTTGAAACCGTGAATTTCTTTGCCCCTGTATAAACACAAGTTGCCTCCGTCCAGGAGATACCTAGGCTACCGAATAATATCCAGGCAGCAAGAAAAAAGGACATGAAGGACTGGGCCATCTTTTTCATCAACCAAATTTAGTTTAAAATTCTTAATTTGCTGTATGTTTCAGCGGTTTACCATTTTCTTGATATTTAGCCTATGCACTAGCCTACAAGCTCAAACTTACCGCTACCTTATATTGTTTAAAGACAAGGCCACAAATGCGTATAGCCTAAACAAACCAGAGGCTTTTTTGAGTTCCAAAAGTCTAGAAAGACGAACGAAAAACGTCATTGCCATCACACAACAAGACCTACCTGTCAGCGAAACTTATTTAAACCAAGTGAGAGCTACCGGGGCACGCATCCTATTTCCGCTAAAATGGATTAATGGAGCACTAATTGCCCAAAAACCAAGTGAAATCAAGAAGACTTTGGCCTTAAACTCAGTCAAAGGACTTTACTGGAATTTCCCAGCAGATTCTAGCCAAGCAAATCAGCTTCAATCAGGCACCTTATCGACAAATGCGAGTCCTGATTATGGTAATTCAATCACCCAAATCACCCAATTAGGCATCGATCAGATGCACGCTAAAGGAGTCACAGGCGCAGGCACGCTCATCACTCTGCTAGATGATGGGTATAAAAATGCGAATACCGTCCCCTACCTACAAAACCTATTTACAGACAAACGCGTCATCGCCACTCTGAGTACCGATCCCACGATATCCTCTGTATATAATGCAGGTGGGCATGGCACGAATGTACTTTCCACTATCGCCGGTTACGAATCAGGCAAACTCATTGGGACTGCTTACAAGGCCTCTTTTGCCCTTGCCCAAACCGAGGAAAGCTTCCATGAATTAATCGTAGAAGAAGCGAATTGGTTGCGTGGAGCTGAATGGGCAGATAGTTTAGGAACAGATATACTTTCCTCCTCTTTAGGCTATTCCACTTTTGACAATCCACAACATAATCACGCTTATTCCGACTTGGATGGAAAATCGACACTCGTTTCTAAGGCGGCTGCTTGGGCAGCTAGCAAAGGCATTCTTTGCACCATCAGCGCAGGAAATGAAGGAGCCAATAACTGGAAATTCATCACAGCACCCGCTGATTCAGATTCCATTTTAACCGTGGGTTCTGTGAATGCGCTAGGAACTTTATCCACTTTCAGCTCCACTGGACCTAGTTTTGATGGACGGATGAAACCCGATGTGGTCGCCATGGGATCATCCACTTCCGTCGGTTTCATCGATGGAACGGTAGGGACATCCAATGGAACCTCCTTTTCTGCTCCATTAATTGCGGGTTTGGCCGCAGGACTTGTCCAAACCTTTCCGAGACATAAGGCACAACAAATTAGACAGGCGATCCTAAAATCAGGAAGTCAATTCAAAGCCTCCGATATGTTCCGAGGCTTTGGCATACCCAATTATGACAAAGCGAGTGAGCTCATGGAACTAATTTTAGGGAATGAACCTACCTCAAATGCGATTTCCATTTATCCTAACCCAATCAATCCAGGCTCCCCGCTTCATATTGTTATGCCAGTTAACTCTGCTTATGTTGAGATGTTAAATAGTAGTGGAGAAATCGTTCATTCTTTTCGCCTAGAACAATCTGAATCAACTATTTACCTTGGACCCTTCGTTTCTGGAAAATATTATTTTAGATTTACCACCGAATCGACTACTCAAACCTATCCTGTTTTATTACTATGAAAACACGTTTTTTATCGCTCGATATTTTAAGAGGCATAACCCTAGCGGGGATGATTCTAGTGAATAATAATGGGAATGGAGATTATACCTATGGTCCCTTATTACATGCCAATTGGAATGGATTTACGCCCACAGATCTTGTTTTCCCTAGTTTTTTATTCATGGTAGGCGTGGCGATGCGTTTCTCTTTTAAGGCATTTAATTATGAATTAACTCCATCTGTTCGCAACAAAATACTGAAGCGCACCTTGTATTTGTTTCTAATTAATTACTTCGTTTTTTACTTTCCATTTACGGATTTCTCCTTCGAAAAATTACGTTTTTTGAACGTTTTACCTCGCATTGCCCTATCCTATTGTGCCGTCGCTTTCATTACCTTGCAGGCCCCTAAAAAATGGCTCACTTGGATTAATGCAGGCATTTTGTTGTCTTTTTGGGGAATCCTTTATGCCTTCGGTGATGCCGGATCCTGGATGGATATCAGTACGAATGCCGTTCGCAAGTTAGATCTTTTACTATTCGGGGAGTCGCATTTATATCATGGAAATGTGGTAAATGGGGTACATATTGCATTTGATCCAGAGGGTCTTCTGAGCACCCTGCCTGCCATATCTACCTGTTTATTCGGCTACCAGGTTAGTTTATATTTAGAGAATCAGGCCAAAGAAAATAAGTCCGCCTTACTCGGTCTATTAGGCTGGGGAGCCGCTTTAATTGCCATTGCACTAATCTGGGATCAAGCTTTTCCGGTGAATAAAAAGCTGTGGACCAGCTCCTTCGTGCTACTTTGTGCAGGAATCGATTTCATACTTATCGGCTTATTAAACTGGTGGATAGAGACCAAAGAACGTCACTTCGGCAATACTTTCTTCTTGGTTTTAGGCACCAATTCCATTCTAGCCTATGGTATTTCAGAAGTAATCGCTATTCAATTAGGTAAATACCAAATTCAAGATCAATCAGCTAGCGATTGGCTGTATTGGCATATTTTTGAACCCATTTTCGGAAAATACAATGGCTCTTTGGCATATGCGATCACCTTTGTGTTGGTGTGCTGGGGTGTGTGTTGGGTGTTCTGGCGCAAAAAGTGGTTTTTAAAAGTATAAGTTTTGCGGAGCAAAACTTATACTTTTAAAAAAGTCGACTTTGTCTTAGTCGTCCTTCGGACTTAGTCGACTTCGTCTTAGTCAATAGTTCGGCGCTTCACGCCTTAGTCGCAGCAAGCTGCTTAGTCGACTTCGTCTTAGTCAATAGGTCAACAGAATGACTAAATCGCGTAGCGATGACCCAGCCACGCAGTGGCGACTAAGTCCGCAGGACGACAGCATCCTTTGGATGCCACGACTAAGTCCGCAGGACGACTATCGCTGCGAAGCAGCGAAAAGCAGCGCGGCACCAAAAACCCCTGCCGAGTCCCCCAGCTTAGGCTTCACTATCGGAGTCAGCACCTCTCCTGAATTAAAAATATATTTCTTGATTCGTTCGATTCCCTCCGTGTAGAGTAAATCGATATTTCCTACGCCGCCACCGATGACGATGACTTGAGGATCTAAGACATTAATTAGTGTAGAAACGGCTCTACCGAAATTCTCTAACATACGCTCGATGGTAGCGGTTGCGGCTGCATCTATCCCTACTAAATGACCTTGAAGGATTTGTGGCATGCGCAGTTTTTGGCCTGAAATAGCTTCATAATATTCCTCTAAAGCGGGACCCGAAATAACATGTTCGACGCAGCCTGATTTGCCGCAATAGCAGGGTTTCCCGCCTTCATCAAGAATATTGTGACCCCACTCACCACCGATCCCGTGTAAACCATTAATCACCTGACCGTGCACGACTAAACCGCCACCCACACCGGTGCCCATAATAATACCAAACACAACTTCCGCCTTCGGATTCACCTCTTGCACCGCACCCATTAACGTTTCCGCTAAAGCAAAGCAATTCGCATCGTTCGCTAAACGAACTTCGACGCCTAAGGCTTTAGCTAAATCTACTGCCATCGGGCGACCATTCATGGAAGTCGTGTTGCAGTTTTTCATGGTTTGGGTGGCTGGATTTAAGACCCCTGGCGTGGCAAAGCCAATTCGAGTGGGAGTAACATCCAATTGATCTGAAACACGTGAAACGAGACGAGCCACCTGAGAAATGATGTGTTCGTAGCCTTTGGAAGCCTCCGTATCAATGCGTTCTCTAGCAATAATTTGCGATAAATCGTGGGCTGAAAGGACGGCGCATTCGATCTTAGTTCCACCTAAATCGATGCCCCACAGATAATCTTGTTTCATAGGTTTAGCGACGGTTGTCGTTGTTTTCAAAGATACTCAAATAACTCAAATAGCGACTGTGCGCAATATCTCCTGCCTCAAAAGCCTTCAGAACCGCACAAGAGGGCTCTGAAATGTGCAAGCAATTATTGAATTTACACTCCCCTATTAGTGCGCGCATTTCAGGAAAATAATGGGATAATTCTTCTTTTTCGATTTCCATCACCCCCAATTCGTTTATGCCGGGGCTATCGATTAAATAGGTCTCAGGACCCAGCTCCCACATGGTAGAATAGGTCGTGGTGTGCACGCCTTTTTGGGCAAAATCAGAAATCTCTTTGACTCTAATATTCAAATGCGGAGAAACCAAATTTAACAAACTGGATTTCCCTACGCCAGAATGTCCTGCTAAAAGGGAGACTTTACCGGCAAACATAGCCCTAAATTCATCTACCCCTTGGCTTCTTGGAATGGACGTAAACAAGATTCCATAGCCTAATTCTTGATAGAGAGCGGCATATTCAAATATTTGATCCTCTTCCTCCTCGTTCAACAAATCCATTTTGTTAAACACGATAGTGACGGGAATTCGAAAAGCCTCGGCTGTCACTAAAAAGCGATCTAAGAAGCCAAGCGAAGTTTTAGGGGACTTCAAAGTCATCACGAAAATGGCTTGATCGACGTTTGCGGCCATTAATTGACCTTGACCAGTCTTGTGTACTGACTTTCGGATGATGTAATTCGTGCGAGGGATGATCTCCTCGATGACCACGGTTTCGTTCGCTTCATCCTCCATGGCATAGATCACACGATCTCCTACGGTTAGTGGATTGGAGGTTTTGGGACCTTTCAATTTGAATTTTCCCTTCAAACGTCCTTTGAATACCTTACCTGATTCGGAACGAATTTCGTACCAAGAACCAGTTGAACGCATGATTAAACCCTTATTTCCTTCCATCGACCCCTAAATTACGCACAAATTCCATGATTCTTTCCGTCGCACCCGCTTGCAATTGCACAAAAGTGCGCGATTGCACCTGCTTATTCACAAAGATTTGATCATCCTCATAAATAACGCGCATGGCTTGATCTAATTCCACTGAGTTGCCTATTGGAAAGGCAAGCCCTAGTTCGATTAGATCTCTTGCCTCTTTAAATTTTTGGTAGTTTTTATGGCCAAAAAACACCGTCGGACCGAACACCGCCGCCTCTAGCGTATTGTGCAATCCATCTCCAAAAGCCCCTCCAATGTAAGCAAACGAGGCTCCTCGGTATAAATTAGCTAAACGACCTACCTCATTTACGAAAAGAACATCCGCGTTTTCTCGTAAAGGACCTTTGGAATAAGAAACCGTCAAATCAATTTTATCTTCCCAGGATTTCAATTCCTCCGCATGGATTTCATGTGGTGCAATCACCCATTTGAAGGGATATTTCTTCGAATTAATAATCGGAATCAACACATCCATATCTGCCTGCCAGGCCGAACCGACTACCATAAACTCGGAATTATTGACAAAATCCGTTAACAGGTCCCACGAAATCGGATTTTCCAAATTGTCTAAAACTCGATCAAAACGCGTATCTCCAGCCACCGTCACATTTGAACGCTGAAGTAGGTCTGCAGAAGCTTTATCTTGCACAAATAAATGCGTGAAGCAATCTAATATTTGGCGATAAAAGCCTCCATACCACTTGAAAAAGACTTGATTCGGTCTAAAAATCGCGGAAACCAATAACGTAGGAATCGAACGCTTTTGTAGACCTGTCAGGTAATAATGCCAAAATTCATATTTTACGAAAACCGCTAAAGAGGGCTTCACTATGTCTAAAAAACGGGAGCTATTAAAATAGCCATCCAAGGGCAAATAGCTCACATAATCGGCTCCAGCATAGTTTTTTCGAACCTCATATCCAGATGGAGAAAAAAAAGTAACTAAGATAAAATGTGTTGGATTTTCCTTTTTATAGGCTTCGATGATTGGTCTGCCCTGCTCAAACTCACCCATAGAGGCTGTATGAAACCAAGCCACCGGCCTAGTGTTCTCTTTGAGTTGCTTCTCTAATCCATCCCATACCTTTATTTGGCCCTCATTCATCAACTTCGCTTTGCTCTGAAACAGTGCTGCTAATCGAATAAGTCCTCGATATAAAAACAAGACAAAAGAATAGAGGCAAACCCTCATTTTTTACTAAATTTGGTGTTGAATTGTTAAAATTACGAAAAAGGCAGAGGAATATGAATTGGATACCCTTAACAGACGAAAATCAACTAACAGAAATTGTGGAAATTTCACAACAGAAACCCGTCGTTATTTTTAAACATAGCACGCGTTGCTCCATTTCTTCTACCGCCCTAAATCGCTTCGAGAGAGCTTGGGATGCGGAGAATACACCAGCCTATTATTTGGATTTAATCGCATACAGACCTATTTCAGGACAGATTGCGGAACAATTTAACGTGGAGCATCAGTCCCCTCAAGTACTGGTTATTGATAAAGGTGCTTGCCCCTACTCCGCCACCCATTGGGATATTTCCGTTGAAGAAATTAAACCTTATTTACATGCCTAGATTTTTTTTCTTGTGGATGATTTTGGTGGTTCCATTTTGTATGATGGGCCAAAGAAAATCAGCAGCACCCCAGAAAAAAGAAATCAACGCTAGCGCTTCCTCTTGGGGAATCGGAGTGAATACGAACACCAATTCAGGCCTTTTGGGTGGATTTAGTTTCATCAAGACCTTCAAAAACAGATCTTTCATCAATCTCGATTTCACAAACACGAAAGATTACCGTGAATTTGACTCCCCTTTCTCCTATAATGGTAAGAGCTATGTGGAAGGAAAATTAAATTACTTACTCAATTTACGACCTGAATATGGTCGCCAATGGGCGCTATTAAAACAATCGAGTGATGGTGGAACGAGCCTAAATGGTCGTTTAGCAACAGGACCAACGCTAGGTATACAAAAGCCTTATTTCGTAGATATCATTTATACGGATGCGGCAGGAAAATCGATTCAGACCAGTGTACCTATGTCGAATGCCCTAGATAATACCTATTCTAAATCCGTTATTAGTGGCGAGGGCAGCTTTTTTTCAGGCTTTTCAGAGGCAAAAATGGTTCCAGGCTGGCACCTTAAAACGGCTTTGGAGTTTAAATTTGAGACCTTAAAACAGAATTACTTAGCCCTTGAAACGGGATTTATCATCGACTATTTTAGTCAACCAGTAGAGATTTTAAACCAAACCACGCCTAGGTCTGTTTATACGACAGGTTATGTGACCTTTTTCTTTGGAAAAAGTAAATAGAAAAATTATGATTGAATTACCTCAAGTAAGTCCCGCTGCAAATTCCCGCAAACCTGATTGGTTACGCGTTAAATTACCCATCGGGGAAAAATATACCAACGTTCGCAAAATCGTAGATGAATACAAATTACACACGATTTGCCAATCTGGAAATTGCCCTAATATGGGCGAATGCTGGGGAGAGGGAACAGCGACATTCATGATTTTAGGCAATGTCTGCACCCGTTCTTGCACTTTTTGTGCGGTAGCAACAGGCCGTCCAAACGAGTACGACGAAGACGAACCACGCCGGGTGGCAGATGCCATCAAATTAATGAACGTAAAACACGCCGTGATCACTTCCGTGAACCGCGACGAATTGAAAGATAAAGGCGCAGAAATTTGGTACCAAACGGTACGCGCTGTGAAAGAAACAACCCCTTTAACGACTATTGAAACCTTGATTCCAGACGTGAAAGCGAACTGGGATGCCTTAATTCGCATGATCGAAGGAGGCCAAGAAGTGGTATCTCACAATATGGAGACGGTGGAGCGTTTATACCGTTATGTGCGTCCACAAGCGAAATATGCCCGCAGTTTAGAGCAAATTAAGCGTACGAAAGAATTTGGGAAACGCAATAAATCGGGTATCATGCTTGGTTTAGGCGAGACACAAGAAGAAGTTTTCAAAGCCATGGATGACTTAGTGGAGCACGGTTTAGATGTGTTGACTTTGGGACAATACTTGCAACCGACTAAAATGCACCACGAAGTGATCGAATGGATACATCCAGACACGTTTGCGATGTACAAAGAGGAAGGTCTGAAACGCGGGCTTGCCTATGTGGAGTCTGGAGCCCTAGTTCGTTCGAGTTACCACGCGGAAAAGCACATCTAGTTTATGCAATTACCCGGCCCAGCCTATCGAGAATACGATTTCATCCTGGCGGGTGGGGGAATGGCCGGTTTGTCTTTTGCGTATTATTTAAGCCAAAGTAGCTTATCCAACCAGCGCATCTTAATCGTCGACCGAGGTATTCGACGCGAACAGACCTTTTGCTACTGGTCGGATGAACCCTCTGAATTCGACTTTTTAGCCGAAAAATCCTGGGATTCACTCTATTTCCACAGTGCCAGACCATCTTCCTTAGAACTTTCGATAGGCCCTTATTCTTATTGGAAAATTAACGCCGCGGATTGGTTTTCACACATCGAATCGGAACTAAGCAAGCACCCATCTATACATTACCTAAAAGCCGAGATACAATCCATCGGTTTTCAAGGAGAAGGAAGCTCCCTCCTGACTTCAGAAGGCAGCTTTTACGCCACTAAGAAAATCATTGACAGCTTCAGTCCTTTCCTTTGTGAGCTTGAGAATCCCAAACACCTCAAGCAACATTTTTTAGGCTGGGAAGTGGAATGTAATTTTAATAATTTCCAAACAGACTCAGCCCACTTATTCGACTTCCGGGTAGCCTTTGGGAATGAATGTGAGTTCATGTATGTATTGCCTACCACTCCTAGAAAGGCCTTGTTTGAATACACCTTTTTCTCTGGAACACTCCGGGAGTCTGAGTTTTACCGAGACAAAATAAAATCCTACCTGTTCGCCTATTATGGCCTAACGGAGGACGATTACCTGTTAAAAGAAGAGGAAAGCGGTATTATTCCGATGCGCAATAATCCCAATCTTCCAGAGAATTTATACCAAAAACACCTGAAAATTGGCACGAGTGGTGGCTTCGTAAAATCCACAACCGGCTATAGTTTTTACCGCACCCAAAAATTCTGTCGTGACCTTGTCGCCACTCTAGAAAAAGGACCCACCGCTCAACTGGTGATTCCTTTCAAACCCTGGAAAATCTGGTTAGACGAAGTCTTCCTTCAAGTATTAATTGACCAAAAGATTGCCGGCTCCAAAGTCTTTGAGAGCCTATTTTACAACAATAAACCCGCTTTATTGCTGAAGTTTTTACAGGAAGAAACGAGCTGGAAAGAAGACCTTCGCTTGATGTGGTCTGTACCCACTTTGCCCTTCGTTAGAGCAGCCCTAAAAACTATTTACCGGTCAAAAATTAAAAGCTAGAGGCTTGCGGGTTCCTAGGAATAATCGTATTTTTGCCCTTATTTTAATCTCAAAAACAAATAATATTCGCCCATGGCATATCTATTCACCTCTGAGTCGGTTTCTGAAGGACACCCAGATAAAGTAGCTGATCAAATTTCTGATGCGTTAATTGACCATTTTATGGCTTTTGACCCCACTTCTAAGGTGGCTTGCGAAACGCTTGTAACAACAGGTCAAGTAGTTTTAGCCGGTGAGGTGAATACAACGACCTATTTAGACGTTCAAGCGATTACACGTGAAGTGATTCGCAAGATCGGTTATACGAAGTCAGAATATATGTTTGAGGCAAACTCTTGCGGTATTTTATCTGCGATTCACGAACAATCAGCTGATATCAACCAAGGAGTTGATCGCAAGAACCCAGAAGAGCAAGGTGCTGGTGACCAAGGTATGATGTTCGGTTTTGCTACGAAAGAAACTGACAACTACATGCCTTTGGCCTTAGACTTAGCCCACAAAATCTTACAAGAACTTTCTTATATCCGCAATAACGAACCATCGTTAATCGGATACCTTCGTCCTGATGCAAAATCTCAGGTAACGATCGAATATAGCGACAATCACGTCCCACAACGTATCGATACGATCGTTGTTTCGACTCAACACGATGATTTCGCGTCAGAAGCAGAGATGTTAGCGAAAATCAACAAGGACATCGTAGAAATCGTTATTCCTCGCGTGAAGGCGAAATTAAAGCCTGAATTGCAAGCCTTATTCAACGATGCGATCACTTATCACATCAACCCAACAGGTAAATTCGTGATCGGTGGTCCACACGGAGATACTGGTTTAACTGGCCGTAAAATCATCGTAGATACCTATGGTGGAAAAGGTGCTCACGGTGGTGGCGCTTTCTCAGGTAAGGATCCTTCCAAAGTAGACCGTTCAGCTGCCTATGCAACACGTCATATCGCGAAAAACTTAGTAGCTGCTGGTTTATGTGATCAAGTATTAGTTCAAGTTTCTTACGCAATCGGTGTAGCTAAGCCATGCGGTTTATTTATCGATACTTACGGAACGGCGAAAGTAGATATGACAGACGGCGAAATCGCTCGCAAAGTAGAAGCGATCTTCGATATGCGTCCATATTTCATCGAGCAACGTTTAAAATTACGTAACCCGATCTATTCTGAGACAGCAGCTTACGGACACATGGGACGTAAGAACGAAATCGTGAAGAAAGAATTCACAGGTCCTAACGGTCAAAAAGTAAGCAAAGAAGTGGAATTATTCACTTGGGAGAAATTAGACTATGTAGATGCAGTGAAATCTGCTTTCGGAATCTAATTTCCTTTTACCCTGATATGAAAAGAGGCGACCTTCGGTCGCCTCTTTTGTTTTATTTTTTTTCTAAAATTCCTCGCTAGCCAGATCTTCGGCCCGAAGCGCCTTCACGGCGGTAGTCTTTGATTTATATCGTTTAATCTGTTCTGCAATCGCATTTAAAGCTAAGTCTAACGCTTCTTCAAATGATTTTGCCGTTTCTTTCACAAACAACACCGCTCCTGGGACGGTGATTTTAATTTCTAACATTTTCTCTTTTACCTTTCCTAGGCTTGTCGCCACTTTCAGGAACACCTCACCCGCGGTTATTCGGTCATAAAAGGTATCTAACTTGTTTAACTTTTCTTGAATGCTTTCTACCAATTTG
>JBJOIV010000015.1:0-31187 GCA_046046955.1 Bacteroidota bacterium
AAGGACTGACGAAATTAGGCTTCGAGGTAGAAACGCGTACGAATTTATCTCTTGCCGATTTCGCTTCTATTCTACCCTCTTTCCACGGTTTAGTCGTTCGCAGTAAATTCAAAATTACAGCTGATCTTCTCGAAAACACGTCCTTATCCTTTATCGCACGCGCTGGAGCTGGATTAGATTTACTGGACTTAGATGCTTGTCTAGCGCGAGGAATCGCAGTTTTTTCAGCCAATGAAGGAAATTCAGACGCCGTAGCAGAGCATGTTATCGGACAAATTCTTTCTCTAGCTCATAAATTACATACGTCGGATACCGAAGTACGCCATGGCTTATGGGAAAGAGAAGGCAACAGAGGCTTTGAGATTAAAGGTAAAACCATCGGTATCATCGGATATGGAAATATGGGAAAAGCGGTGGCCTCACGTCTTGCTGCTTTTGGTTTACAGATTTTGGCCTACGATAAATATGCACCATCTGCTGATTATCCAGCCACTATGGAGCTAATTTTTGAAGCAGCGGACATCGTGAGCCTACATATTCCTTTGACATCAGAGACAAAAGGACTTGTTTCAACGGAGTTTTTAGCGTCTTTCAAAAAGCCTATTTTGTTCATCAATAGTTCCAGAGGGCCTATTGCACCGCTAGAACCATTGTTAGAGGGTTTACGCAATGGACGTATAAAAGGACTTGCCTTAGACGTTTTGCCGAACGAAAAATTATCCACCTGGACCTCTGTTGAAAAAGAGCTGTTTGCTGAAATCGCAACCTATCCAGCTACCATTTTTAGTCCCCACGTAGCCGGCTGGACGACAGAGAGTTATATTAAAATCAACGAGGTTTTACTCGAAAAAATAAAGGCCCAATTTCACTTATGAATTACCCTGTAAATCTTGCTGAAAAACTGGGGTTTAACCAGATCAAAGAGGATATTAAGCAGATTTGCTTAAGTCCGATGGGGCAAGAATTTGCCGATAAAATGCGTTTCTCGGACCGATTCCCACTGGTTAAACAATGGGTGGAACAAGTCGATGAAATGGGCTGCATTTTAGGGGAGCACGGAGGCGAATTTCCACAGACAGATTACCTAGATCTTCGTGCCTATTTAAGCCCTTTGCAATTAGAAGGCCATTATTTATCAGCAGATGAATGGAGAGATTGGCAGCGCGCCTTGACGGTTTTATATGAAACTATTCGTTTTTTTGCCACCATCGATGCCGCAGAATATCCTGAGATACACAAGATTACACAACATTTTTTAGCCAAAGGCGCTGAAAGCAATGGGGATTTCAGACAAATTATTCCCATCATTCAGGATTTAGACCGCGTTTTTGATATCAATGGCCAAATAAAGGAGACCGCCTCCCCTGCCTTAGGCGATTTACGACGCAAAAGAATTGCAGAGGAACAAGGTCTACGAAAGAAACTCGATTCTTATTTAAGCCAGGCCTATAAAGAGGGCTGGGTGAGCAAAGATTTCTCTTTGACTTTACGGAATGGCCGGATGGTGATTCCATTAGCGGCGGAGCACAAGCGGAAGATTAAAGGTTTCGTACAAGATGAATCGGACACGGGTAAAACAGTCTTTTTAGAGCCTGCAGACGCATTGGCGATGAACAATGAGATCAAATCACTCGAATCAGCTGAACGCAGAGAAATCATTCAGATTTTGTCTAAGCTGTCTGATCGCATTCGACCATTGACGCCCTTTTTAGCCCACGCCTTTTCGTGGTTAGGATTGATTGATTTTATTCGGGCCAAAGCCCTTTGGGGAGCTGAACACAAAGCCATCAAACCCACGTTTATTCAAGATCATCCAATCGTAAACTGGACGGATGCGCGTCATCCACTTTTAGAGAAATCACTCGAGAAAATAGGCAAGAAAATAAAACCACTGACGATTCGTTTAGAAGACGAAAGACGCATTATGGTCGTTTCTGGACCTAATGCAGGTGGTAAATCAGTGACGTTGAGCACCGTGGGACTACTTCAGTTTTTGTTTCAATCTGGCTGTTTAGTTCCACTAGCAGAAGGAAGTACCATGGGATTCTTCTCGCAGATCTTCCTGGATATGGGGGATGAACAAAACTTGGAGAATGAATTAAGTACCTATTCCTCTCACTTGAGTAACATGCGGCATTTCTTGCAACATGTGAATGAGAAGAGTTTGATTCTTGTGGATGAATTCGGAACCGGTACAGAACCATCCTTGGGGGGAGCCATTGCGGAATCTATTTTAGAAAAGCTGGCAGATAAGGGATGTTTCGGAGCGATTAATACCCACTTTGGTAATTTAAAAAGCCTTGCAGACCGCCAAAAAGGCTTATTCAACGCCGCCATGCGCTATGATACCGAACACTTAGAACCCCAATTCATCTTGGACATGGGGAAGCCGGGTAGTTCGTTTGCCTTTGAAATTGCGCAGAAAATCGGATTGCCCAAAGCCATCATCGAAAATGCCCGCAAGAAACTAGGCAAGAAGCAGGTGGACTTTGATAAATTATTGCTGGAAACGGAGACGGAGAAACAGATTTGGGAAAGCAAAAATGCCAGTCTCGCTCTCGCAAACGAGCAAGCGCAATCCATCAAAGAGAATTACGAGCGTCTGAAGAACCATGTGCAAGAAGAGCAAAAGGCGATGTTAAATGCCGCGAAAGCTGAGGCCAAAAAGATCATTCAAGAGGCCAATCAACGCATTGAACAGACTATTCGTCAGATTAAGGAGAAGGCTGCTGACAAAGAAAAGACGAAGGAATTACGGGCAGATTTAGAACAATTTGTTCAGAAAGAATTAAAAACGGTGGCCCCAACAAAGGTCGTTTCAGAAACGCCTGGTATCGTTTATGCTAACTCCCCTATCGTGGTGGGAGATTGGGTAGTGATAAAGGGAAGCGGAGATGAACCTACTTTGGGACAAATCCTCGAATTAAAAGGCAAGGATGCGGTAATTTCGCTGGGTGCTATTCGAAGTACCATCAAATTAAATCGCCTTCAAAAAATCGTAGCTCCTAAACAACAAAAGAAAAGTACGGCTCCTCTTCGTGGCATCGACATAAATGATCGGATGGCTCAATTTCAATTAAAATTGGATGTGAGAGGCAAACGTGGCGAAGAAGTCTATGTCATATTAGATCAATACGTGAATGATTGCCTACTTTTAGGCGTTTCAGAGGTACAAATTTTACACGGAAAAGGCGACGGAATTCTGCGCACCTTAATCCGAGAACAATTACGCCGCTACAAAGAAATTAAATCCATTACTGACGAACACGCAGACCGTGGCGGTGCGGGTATTACCATCGTCCAATTCAAATGATCCGACTCTTCATCGCTTTGTTTTCCCTCGTTTTCTGCAGCTCCTGCATGCTACAATATGCCGCTGGACTCAGTCAAATCCAACAAGAAAAATACGAACAAGCCACGTATAATTTTTCGGTAGCCCTCTCTAAAGACCCTAAAAACCCCGAAATCTACTTCGCAAGAGCCTTTTCACGAGGTTCCATGGAACAGTATTCAGGAGCTATTTCAGATTTAACCAAAGCCATTCGCCTCGATTCAACCAATGCTGACTTTTACTTCTATCGCGGCTACTTCAAATCAAAAATAGGTAACGATAAAGGAGCCATTCGGGACTTTTCTAAATCCATTATTTACTACCCTTATTATCATGAGACCTATTATAATCGCGGAATAAATCTGATGCATTTAGGTCTATTGGACGATGCCTGTCTCGATTTTAAGACGGCGATTGAGTTGGGGGATACCTTATCGCTCAAGTACCAAGCTTCGCTTTGTAGATAATAGAGTATAGAGTAGAGAGAAGAGATGGTAAATGGAGGCTTCTTTTGCTTTGAAAGGCTGTAAAAATTCGTGTTATTTGTAGCTTATTTTTAAATTTTAACGATTCATTATGTCTATTGCAAAAACCGGCGACAAGGTTGCCGTACACTACACAGGTAAACACACCGACGGTTCTATTTTCGACTCTTCTGTAGGAAGAACTCCACTTGAATTCCAATTAGGTTCTGGAATGGTTATCAAAGGTTTTGATGATGGCGTAACGGGTATGGCCATTGGCGATAAAAAAACCGTTGTTATCCCGGCTGCTGAAGCTTATGGCGAACATTCTCCTGAAAATACGGTGACTTTAGAACGTGCTCAAATTCCACCACACATTGAATTAGAATTAGGCGCTTCGTTATCGATGCACCAAGATGGTGGTCACGTGGTAGAAGTGGTGATCACTGATTTAACCGATTCTCACGTTACTTTAGACGCAAATCACCCATTAGCTGGCCGTGATTTAACTTTTGAACTTGAATTAGTATCGATCTCATAAGATATGAAAATTAATTTGCGCTCCTTTGCCCCCCATGGGATTGTCCTTTTGGGCTTTTTATTGATTGCTTTTATTTATTGTGGACCCGTTCTACAAGGAAAAGTATTGATTCAGCACGATATTCAGCAAGCCCAGGCGGCGGCACAGGAGAGCATACTATATAAAGAGAAGACCGGCGAGGATGCTTGGTGGTCTAATTCGATGTTCGGCGGGATGCCTACTTACCAGATTTCTGGATCTTATCCGTATTCTATTTCTGCCAAAATTGGTTCTTTCATCACCAATCTCTTACCATCTCCCGTGAATTTGCTCGTTTTGCAGATGCTGGGGATGTATATTTTGCTTTGGGCGATGGGAGCCTCCCCTATTTTAGGCTTCGCAGGAGCCGTTTTTTATGCCTTTGCGACCTATAATATGGTCATCATTCCAGCAGGACACACTTCTAAGGTATTAGCTTTAGCCTATGCCCCTATCGTTTTAGCGGGCGTAAAACTAGGCTGGGGGAATCGCAAATGGCTAGGAGCCGCCTTGTTTACCCTCGGAATGGCCCTTGAATTATACGCTAACCACGTACAAATCACGTATTACCTTTTCTTCATCATCGGATTCTATAAAATCTACACCCTTTCACAAGCCATCATTCAAAAAACAGTGGTAGAATGGTTAAAGCGCGGATTATTGCTAGGTTTAGGATTAGTTTTAGCTTTAGGGACTCACTCGATGCGTCTTTGGAATAACTACGAATATGCCAAAGAAACGACGCGTGGAGCCTCCGAATTAAGCGCCAATAAATCACGTGGAGATGGTTTAGACCAAACTTACGCCTTCGATTGGTCCTATGGAATCGCTGAAACAGGTACCTTATTAATCCCGAATTTCATGGGTGGTGCCTCAGGTGGTGATTTAGGCGGTACCGCTTCGAATACGTATCAAACAATGACGAATGCGGGCATTCCAGAAGAGCAAGCCTTAGGATTCGTCGAAAAAGGTCCAGCTTATTGGGGCGAACAAAGTTATACCGCAGGCCCTGCCTATGCCGGTGCTTTAGTCATTTTCTTGTTTTTATTCGGAGCATTCTACATCAAATCCGCCGAAAAATGGTGGATCATCGGATTTACCGCCTTATTCATCACGTTCGCTTGGGGTAAATACTTCTTTTTCAACGGACTCTTATTCCAATACTTCCCATTATTCAATAAGTTCAGAGCCATCACCATGGTGTTGTCTTTCGTTCAATTAGGGTTCGTTAGTTTAAGCATCTTAGGTTTGATTCGCTTCATTCAGCAAAAAGCGAGCTGGTCAGATATCAAAAAACCTATATTATATGCTGCTGGATTATCAGGAGGATTATCGCTTTTCTTCGGAATGGCACCGGATTTATTTTTTGACTTTAAAGGACCTAATTTTGGCGGAGCACTAATTCAAGATACGGCACTAAATAACCAAATTTGGCGCAGCATTCAACTCGATCGCATCGAACTATTCCAATCAGATGCCTTCCGCAGTTTCTTCATCGTTTTGATTGGGACAGGCATTTTATGGGTGGCTAGCACTGGGAAAGTCAAGAAATCCATCTGGTTAATTGCCTTGGTTCTGTTAGGCATTTTTGACCTGACGCCAGTGGCGAAACGCTATTTTGGCAAAGATTTCTTTGTGTCAAAAGCGACATTAGATGAGCAAATCATGCCTACGCCTACAGACCAAAAAATCCTTCAAGATTCCACCCATTACCGTGTCGTTAACGTCACAACCAATTTTATGAGCGACGCGACTACGTCTTATTACCATCAGTCATTAGGAGGATATCACGCGGCCAAATTACGCCGTTACCAAGAGTTGATCGAGAAACAATTCAGCGCAAATCCAGGACAAATGAACATCCTGAATATGCTGAATACGAAATACATTCTAAGCCCAGATTCAACTGGCCAATTAGCACCACAAACCAATCCAGGTGCTTTAGGAAATGCTTGGCTTGTCTCTTCGGTTCAAGTGGTTCCTACAGCGGATGAGGCCTTGAATGGAATTGGTAAAATCGATCCGCGTAACGTGGCCCTAGTCGAGAAAAAAGATGCTTCTTTCGTTCCAGCAGCTATCTATAAAACGGACGGAACGATTAACCTAACCTCATATAAGCCAAATCATTTAACCTACAGCTCAGACGCAAAGAACCCAAGTTTTGCCGTATTCTCTGAAATTTACTACCGAGGAAACAAAGACTGGAAAGCCTATATCGATGGTAAAGAGACGAATCACGTGCAAGCGGATTACGTTTTACGTGGTCTAGCCATTCCAGCGGGCAAACACACCATTGAATTCAAATTTGCACCTGTTTCTGTGATTACAGGAAATAAAATCGACTTAGCCGCTTCCATCGCAATGCTTTTATTTATTGCATTTGCCTTTTTTCAGGCAGCTAAGGCTAAAAAAGAAATACTATGATCTACTCCATGACGGGCTTTGGAAAATCCCAAAAAGAAATCCAAGACCTGCAAATCCGTGTCGAAGTTAAAAGTCTAAACTCGAAGTTTACGGATCTATTTTGCCGTGTTCCTAAATCCTTTTCAGCCAAAGAAATAGACATTCGGAATTACCTTACGCAACAATTAGAGCGCGGTAAAATGGAGTTAAATCTCCATATTCAAAAGAATAACGAGAATGTAGAACAAAGCATCCTACCTCAAACACAAATAGCGACTTATTTCGCTGAATTAAAGCGCTTCGCTACTGAATTAGGGGTCCAAAACATCGACGAAAATGCCTTGTATTTACAGGCCATGTCTATGCCAAGTCTTACTTCATCGGATCAATCACAGGAGAACGAAGAGGAAATCGAGGCCTTGTGGCAGGTCATATTTTCAGCCGTTCAAGAAGCGGTGAAAGAATGTAAAGAATTCCGCGCGCGCGAAGGCAAAGTAGTAGAAGATAAATTCCGTGAATACATCGCCTCCATCAAATCGGGTCTAGCACAGGTTTTAGAGCAAGACAAAATCCGTATGCCGGGTATCCGCGAACGTATGCGCAACGCCCTTTTAGAACTTGGATTAAAAGAAGATTTTGACAAAAACCGCTTCGAACAAGAAGTCGTGTACTACATCGAGAAATTCGACATCTCTGAAGAAAAAGTACGCCTAGCTACTCACCTTGACTATTTCATCGAAATCCTAGAAGAAGGTAACGGTAAGAAATTGAATTTCATGGCCCAGGAAATTGGCCGCGAAATCAACACCATCGGCTCGAAAGCAAATGATTCTACCATTCAGCGCTTAGTGGTGAATATGAAGGATGAACTAGAGAAGATTAAGGAGCAAACGGCGAATGTTTTATAATTGCGCAGCAATTATAAAACATTCAAAGAACAAAGAACAAAGCAAAAAGAACAAAGTTGGTTATTGCTTCGCAACAGTACATGAAACATTTTAAATACTATAAAAAAAGGGAGCCTCGCTCCCTTTTTTTATTCCAACTTTGAACTTTGCTCTTTGGACTTTGAAATTTACAGAATAATCAAAGCTATCCCCCCACAACCTAATCCAATCCCCACCCATTGCTTCTTCGTTAATTGTTCTTTGAAGAAAATCAAGGCAGTAAAGGCACTCAATAGAATTACACCCAGGTTATAAATTGTTAGAACTACCGCCCCATTTTGTTGGTAAGCATCTAATGCCTTTAATAAGAAATAAAAGGAGAAGAAGTTAGGCAAGCCTAAAGGTATTGCGGCTAATACGGAGCGCAAAGACCAAGTAACACCACCCGTGAACGTCCAATAGGCTAGCACAAGAGCTGAAGTAGCCATAGAGCCTAACAGAAGCATCAGCGTAAAGGAAATACTTCCTCCTACTTGCTGCACGATCGCCGCATTCAAATAATTAAAGGCTGTATTGGTGATTCCGTAGGCAACAAAAACGGCTACCAATGCCCAGATTACAGGCTTTTGGGTAGTTCCGACTCCAGAAGGACTACAGAAATAAATGGCCGCAAATGATAATAACAGGCCAGCAATGACGGAAATAGTCAAATCCCCTCCGGTCTTCCAAATGAATAAATTCACCATCACCGGAATAACCAAAGAAATATTATTCGCTAAAGAAGTGGGTGCCATCCCATTCTTAACTGTAGAATAACCCGATAATAAGAACGTAATCACGAAACCAATACCGATACCTAAAATACCCAAAGAATAGCCTGTTGAAGGCCAATGAAAGGGTATCGCATCCATTTGATGAAAATAACCCGTTAAAAAACAAACAGGATAATTCAGCAAAATAGCGATCCGTGTATCTATCTTAAACTTCGCGTGCGCCCGAAAATTCACCAATAACAAGACGGAGAAAACGATGGTTAAAAGTAAGGCAATCATCTTATGAATTCTTAACTAAGTCCTCTAATAAAGCCACATATTCAGGAGAATTGTTTAAACTCTCCACTAATTGCCAATGTTCTCCACCCGCTTCTTCGAAAAGCTCTTTGTACTCCTCACCTACTTCGATGGTCGTCTCTAAACAATCCGCAACAAAAGCTGGAGAGAAAGCTAAGATCTTCTTTTTGCCTTCTTTTACCAGCTTCTTAATGGTTTCATCCGTGTAAGGTTGTAACCAAGGGTCACGTCCTAAACGGCTTTGGAAAGCTGTCCCAAAAGTGCCTGGTTTCAAGCCCATCTCTTTCGCAATTAAACGCGTAGTTTCATGGCATTGTGCCCGATAACACGTATGATTCTTTTCCGTGATAGTTTCACAACAGGATCCAAAGACGCAGGTATTCTTCGTGATATCTCCTTTGCGAATATGGCGTTCTGGAACTCCATGGTAGGAGAATAAGTAATAATCGAAGTCGACGTCTTTCTGATAATTCGCGGCTTTGTTTGCAAAGTATTTGGCAAAAATTGGATGCTGGTAAAAATAGCTAACCATGGAAAGAGAAGGCATAATTTGCCAGTCTGACATGATTTCCATTACACGCTCATAAACAGAGCCTGTCGTAGCGGAAGCGTATTGTGGGAAGAAAGGAATGACAATTAATTTCTTCAAATTAGCTTGCTGCATTTCAGCCATCACCGACTTCAAATCCGGACTTTGGTAACGCATCGCAAGGCGGACCATATAACCCTCGCCTAGACTAGCAGCTAAAGAAGCACAAACGTCTTCCCCATAAAACTTCAAGGGAGAACCTCGCTCTTCCCAAAGCTCTTGGTAAATCTTAGCTGATTTTGGTGCTCTAAAGGGAGCAATGATACCATTTACAAGTAAATAGCGAAATGGATACGGGATGTCAATCACACGACCGTCCATCAAGAACTCACGTAAATACTTACGTACACTAGGTGTACCTGGATCATCTGGAGTACCCAGATTCACTAATAAAACTCCGATCATAGCTAGAATTAAAGCACAAATTTGTGCCTAAAAAACTAGAATACCCAACCTTCTGGAGTAATTTTTGTTCTGGTAGGCGATTCAAAGCAGGGCACCTTATCTTGGCAGCCTACAGATCCTGGAGGACAAGCATAGGTTTCACCTGGAATGATGGAAATGATAGGTAATTCTCCAGCAGGAATATCTTTTCTACGATCGATGATAAAGATCTTCTTACGGACAGAAAATACGTTAAAAATACCTAACACACGTTCAGAAGGCTTCGTTAGAGACTTAATATTTAAACTAAATCGAGTCTCTGCGGGTACATCAAACAAGGATCCCGAAGACTGTACTTGAGAGATTAAGGATTGATAAAAGGCAAATGCATTTTTTGTAATCGAACGTTGTTCCAACCGGAAATAGTAAGGTGTCCAATTATCGAAAGGAATACGAGCTACTTGACGACCTACCACACGCTGACCATTGGTCAATACATCCGAGAATACGTTTAAATCATTATTCGTCGTAATATCCCAGCAGTTTCCATCACATTGATAATTTAAAATAGCATCCGTAGGGAATTTAGGTTGAACACAATCTAATTTTTTGAAATCATATTTTCCACCATCTGTACAAGTAGCGCAAAGTCCAATTTTCTCATAGTGTTTCCAATTCCACAAGTAAAAATCTCCCTCTGTAGGCATATCTTTGAAATCCAAATAGACCGTAAAACCTGCTCTACGTACATCTACTTTATCATATTGCTCAAACGTTTCAAAACGAGTGATGGCATTTTCAATTTCAGGCACCGCCTTCATTGTTTCTGCTGTACTTTCATACGTTTGGCCTGTTAACATCTTGACATTCAACGTATAGGTAGATCCTACTTTTCCTACAAAACCTTTCGGAGGATAGTACGTACCTACTGGAATGCCCTCTGTAAAGTTCGTTTTAGTTCCAGTTTGATCAGTAACCGTGACCAATGCTTTTGATATAGGAAAGGCTAATTGTGAGGTCAATCGATTAGAAGAACTCGTTAAACGAACTTTACTTAATTCAGGGTCATCCGAAATATCGGCTTCGATCGTAGTAAATGAAGTTGCATCAATTTGAACGAAATCCTTAATCGGATTCACACAAGCCCAGGTGACTACGCCCAGTAGAAAGAGATAAAAAAGTATATTTTTAGGAGATAAAGACATATTACAAGAATTTGAAATTGTAAGTTAATGAGATGAAAGGAGAGGCGAAAACGCTTAATTCATACGCTCTCAAACCATTCTTAGTTGATTTAAAGAAAACGGAGTAAGGGTTTTGGCGACCATATAAATTGTAGATCGTGAATACCCAACTACCTTCCCAACGTTGTTTTCTCATAGATGGATTATTAATAGTCCAAGAGAAATCTAAACGATGGTAATCTCTTACGCGGTCATTATTCCGTTCTGCAAATACAGGAAACTTCTTCCCACCAATCTCATAGGATCCAGAAGGGGAAGAGAAGGGTCGACCTGTATTATAGGCAAATGTAAAAGAGAAGCTATGGTGTGTTGTCGGTTGAATGTTCAACATCATATTAAAGGTGTGCGGCTTGTCATAATTCGTTGCAAACCACTCTCCCCCATTAATGGCCTGTACTTCTGGATAATCACCAATCATTTGATTAAAGGCTCTAGCATAGGTATAGGATACCCAACCTGACACTTCCCCTTTTTTCTTCTGCATCATTAATTCCATACCATAGGCCTTGCTTTTTCCAGTTATCAATTGAGTCTCAATATTGGGATTTAACTGAAGATTAGCACCGGAAACGAAATCCAAGGTATTCCTCACATCTCGATAATAAGTTTCAATAGATGCCTCATATACATTTTCATTAAAGGTCTTAAATAAACCTAAAGACAGAAAATCACTTTGTTGTGGCTTAATAAACGTATCTGCCGTTTTCCAGCGGGAAGTAGGCAAAGGGGTCGTGTTATTAGATAACAATTGGAAGAATTGTTGCTGGCGATTATAACCAAATTTCATGGTCGTATTCTCAGCTAACGAGTATTTCATCGTCAAACGAGGTTCCAAACCACCATAAGAAGCCATCACTTCTCCATCTCCGTAGGTTGTTTTCTTCACGATCGAATTCAACGAAGGAACTTGACCTGGCACGTATTCATTAATGGTCCCCGCTCCCATTCGATAGTATTGCGAATAACGAAGGCCGGCTTGAATAGTAAATTTGGGACTAATCGTCCACTCATCATCTGCAAATAGGCCTAATTCATAAGACTGCTCTAAAGGTAATTTAACCGTCGCAACCCTAGAAATAACCCCCTCATTCAAATTACCTGGGTCGATATCATAGCGAGTTCCGGTAATACCAAAATTCATCTTGTGATTATCACGTGGCTGGTAATCAAAACTAGCCGTCAAATTTCGGTATAAAATCGACGATTTTAGGTCAATCGTATTCACCGTATCTGGCGCAAAAGTCTTCGTTGAATAATCTGTTAAGGATCCACTCACCATCATATTTAACTTAGGCGAGAAGTAGTGATTCCAATGTATCGCCACATTTTTATGGCCATAGTTAAAAGAGGTTTGCTTTGCTACCACATTTTCAATGCTAAATAAGGAGTCTACACGGTAATAATCGTGACTTAAATAGGTTGAAAGAGAAATCGTATTTTTCGTGTTAGGACGGTAATAAATCTTTGTTGCCACATCAGAGAAATTAGCCCGTAAGTTCTTCAGATAATCTGGTGCAAACCATTTGAACATAAAGTCATTTACAGAAAGGCGTCCTGCGACTAATACGGATAATTTTTCCTTAATGATAGGAATTTCAGCCATTACGCGGTTCGAAACTAAACCAATACCACCTTGCATCTTAAACTTATCCGTATTCGGTTCAATCATTTTGATGTCCAAAACCGAAGCAGTTCGACCACCGAAACGGGATGGTACACCACCTTTGTACAATTCTAAATCACGAATCGCATCAGATGCGAAAACGGAGAATAAACCAAACATGTGCGTTGGGTTAAAAATGGGGGTATCATCAATGTAGATAAGATTTTGGTCTACATTAGAACCCCGAATATTCAATCCATTCGCCCCTTCTCCCACGGAGGAAACACCTGGAAGCGATTGTAGACTACGAATCACATCGACCTCGCCCATCATCGTAGGCAACTTCTTAATCCCTTTTAAACTCAAAACGGTAACACCAAGAGAAGGTGTTTGAATATCCCGCTTCGTCGCAGCACTAGAGACAATCACCTCTTCTAATTGCTTCGTAACGTTGTTTAATTCGACATTGAGTTCCGTATTCGCCTTAATATACACTTTCGTCCGATACGGATTATAGCCTACATAGCTTACCTTGACTACCCATTCGCCATAGGGCAAATAAACGCGGTAATTACCTAGTGAATCTGTGGTGACACCCGATTTTTTAAAATCTACCGAAATATCAGCGCCACGCAATGGTTCACCAGTAGAAGCGTCGATTACTTTTCCAAAAATGGAGGGAAGCGTAGTAGTTTGTGCTTTGCTGAGATGGGAAAGGACTAGTAATAGTCCAAGGCAAAGGACTCTTTGTAAGAGTTTGATCATAGGTTTAAGATTAACAGATGCAATTCCGTAAATAAACGAAAAATAAAGGAGAATCCTTACATCAATAGCGACCAAAGCGCAGAAATTGCGACGAAAATCAGGGCAAAGGGGGTCAGCACTTTCCAGCACAAATACATCAATTGATCCACTCTTAAACGCGGCAGAGTCCATCTAATCCACATTTGGAGACCAATTAAAATATAGGACTTCAGCATGATCCAAAAGAAACCTAAAATGGTTGCAGATAACGTTCCGGGCTCTCCATTCGTCCAATCTGCTAAACGAACTGAACCTATATTAGGAAGAGGGGAATACCAAGACCCCCAAAACAATATAATACCTAACACACTGACCAATAGCATCATGCCATATTCTGATAAGAACAGTAAAGCCCAGCGCATCCCTGCATATTCTGTATGAAATCCTCCTACTAATTCGGATTCCGCCTCTGGTATGTCAAATGGGGCTCTATTTGCTTCAGCTAAAGAGGCAATGAAATAAATGATGAATAAAACAAAGAAAAGAGGCATCCGAACCACATTCCAGCTTAAAAAACCTCCAGCCTGTGTCACATCAATACCCAAACTCTTCAATCCAAACAAATACTGTGTTTCAGAAGCGAATATCCCCTGTTGCGTAGAGATATCCTGCAAATTCAGGGAACCTGAAATCAACACAACACATAAAATCGTTAAACCAAGCGGAATCTCATAAGATACCAATTGAGCAGCAGAACGAATGGCTCCTAAAAGAGAATACTTATTATTGGATGTCCATCCAGCTAATAAAATACCAAGGCTATCTAGGGAAACGATACCGATTAAGAGCATAATGCCCAGTTCGGTTTGGCTTCCTTGTAAAAAAGCACCCGAACTTAAGGGAATCACAGAAAATGCCCCAAAAACAGATAAAAAAATAATCCAGGGAGCAAATAAGAAAAGTCGTTTTTGAGCGTCAGCAGGAACAATATCTTCCTTTTGAATCAACTTCAATAAATCTGCAAAAACCTGCAATAAACCCCATTTACCTACGTCCATAGGCCCTAATCGATCCTGCATAAAAGCAGATAGCTTTCTCTCCACATAAACGCCAATCACGACATTTACGGTCAACAAAAGCAAACAAACGATCAGAGCGATCCACATTAGCTAATCTGATTAAGGGCTTGTAGGAAATCTGCTTTCAAATCTTCAATCGATTCTAAACCCACTGCCACCCGAACTAAGCCATCCGTTATACCCAGTGAAGCTTTTTCCTCCGCAGGTAATTTTGAGTGAGTAGTAGAAGCTGGGTGCGTGATAATCGTGCGTGTATCTCCTAGATTAGGTGAAATAGAGGCTATTTTCAACAATTTACTCATTGCCACCACTTTTTCAAATCCACCTTTCACATCGATCGTTAAGATACCGCCACCATATTTCATTTGGCGTTTCGCTAAGTCATATTGAGGATGGGATTTCAAATAAGGATATTTGACATTATTTAAGGCTTTATGGCCTTCCAAAGCTTCTGCTAAGGCCATCGCGTTTTCTGAATGCTTTTGTAATCTCAAGTCTAATAATTCCAAACTTTTCGAAAGCACCCACGCATTAAATGGGGATAAAGAAGGTCCTGTATGGCGCGCAAAGAAGCGAATCTCATCGACATACACTTTCTTACCACAGATCACACCACCTAAAACACGACCTTGGCCGTCAATATATTTTGTCGCGGAATGAATCACTAAATCTGCTCCTAAATCCAAAGGAGTTTGCAAAATAGGCGTCGCAAAACAGTTATCAACCGCTAAAATAATATCCTTTCCTTCTTTTAAAGCGGCTAATGCTGGTAAGTCAATTAGCTCTAAACCTGGGTTAGAAGGGGATTCACAGAATAAAAACTTCGTATTTGGTTGAATAGCAGCCTTCCAAGCATTAATGTCAGCGCCTGGAACAAAAGTGCATTCGATGCCCCATTTAGACGTAATCTTCGTTAAAATTTGGATACAAGAACCAAACAACGCATTCGATGCTACCACGTGATCACCTGCTTTCAACAAACCAGCCATAGAAGCGAAAATAGCCGCCATTCCAGTAGAAAAAGCGATTCCATCCTCCGCATTCTCTAGCATATTCATCTTTTCTACGAATTCATCCACATTCGGATTCATGTAGCGAGAATAGATATTACCGGCCATTTCCTCCGCAAAGATGGCGCGACCTTGCTCTGCATCTTCGAATGTAAAGCTAGAAGTCAGATATAAAGGAACTGAATGCTCTCTATTTTGAGATCTTTCGGCCTGAATGCGGATGGCTTTTGTCTGTTTTTGCATAGTAATCAATTATTAATCTACAAAAATAATAGAATACTTAGTAAATCTACTTTCCCAAACTGACTATTTTCCTGACCTGATTTCACCCGCTAGTGAAAGTAAATTATTTAAAGATAATTGAGTAAATTTCGAAGATAAGAGCCTTGTAATTAAAACTTAAATTATACTATGAAAAAACTAATACTACCCTTTTTAGGCCTTTTTTTAGCGATTGGATCGTTCCAGGCGCAGGCTCAAAAATGGACTAACTTGTTCGATGGAAAAACCTTCAAGGGTTTCAAACAATTAAATGGACAAGCAAAATACGAAGTGAAAGATGGCGTAATGGTAGGAACTACCGTTGCGAATACCCCTAACTCTTTCATGGCTACGGAACAAGAATACGGCGATTTCATCCTTGAGTTCGACGTAAAAGTAGATAACAAAATGAATTCAGGCGTTCAATTCAGAAGCCTTTCCATCCCAGAATACCAAAATGGCCGTGTGCATGGTTACCAGGCCGAAATCGACCCATCTCCTCGCGGATGGTCAGGTGGAATTTACGATGAATCGAGACGTGGTTGGTTATCCCAAAACGAACTAAAGCCTGAGGCGAAGAAAGCCTTCAAATTAGGCGATGTTTGGAATCACTACCGCGTTGAAGCTATTGGAAGCACGATCCGCACGTGGATTAACGACATTCCTGTGACGTATTTAGTGGATGATATGACGGCCAAAGGTTTCATCGCCTTCCAAGTTCACGCAATTTATGCAGACATGAAGCCAGGCATGCAAGTGATGTGGAAAAACATCCGTATTCAAACGGGGAAAGATATGCAGCCACGACCTTTGGACAAAAACGTAGTCGTAGACAACTACCTATTAAACAATGTCTCTCCTTTAGAAAAAGAGCAAGGGTTCCGCTTATTATTCAATGGAAAAGATTTAACAGGTTTCCGTTCAGCCTTCAAAACAACGGCTCCTCCATCGGTGTGGACAGTGGAAGACGGAACTTTACACGTGAACAGCTCAGGTGGAAAAGAATCTGGAAATGGTGGTGACATCTTAACCAATGACAAATTCTCAGCCTTCGAATTAACTTTCGATTTCAAATTAACGGAAGGTGCGAATTCAGGCGTAAAGTATTTCGTGAACGAATCTTATAACTCAGGTATGTCAGCCATTGGTTTAGAATACCAAGTGTTAGATGACGCCAAGCATCCAGATGCGAAATTAGGTACAGTAGGCAACAGAACATTAGCTAGTTTATACGACATCATCCCATCTAATAAGATCGATGGCCGTTTCCAAAAGAAAATAGGCGAATGGAATCAGGGTCGGATTATTGTGTATCCAAACAATATCGTTCAACACTGGCTAAATGGCTTTAAAGTAGTCGAATACGAGCGTAAGAGCAATATTTTCAAGGTATTAGTCGCTCATAGCAAGCATAAAGTTTGGGATGGTTTTGGTTCACAAGATTCAGGACCTATCTTATTCCAAGAGCACGGGGATTCCGTATTCTATAAAAACATCAAAATCAGAGAAATTAACTAAATCAACCTATGGAAAGAAGAGAATTTTTACACAAAGGTGCCCTAGCTTCTCTAGGTACTTTAGCATTTAGCCCAAAATCTTACAGCAAGATTCTTGGTGCAAACGACCGTGTTCGCGTAGCCTGTGTCGGTTTTTCAGACCGTCACCGTGCCTCACACGTGCCTCCATTTAAGGCATTAGCGAAAGGGATGAACTTCGAAATGGTTGCCCTTTCAGATCTATGGAATCGCCGTAGAGATGAAGGAAAAGCATTTTTAGAGAAAGAATTAGGAGGAAATATCCAGACTTACAGAAACAACGAAGAATTGTATTCTGCTAAAGGAATCGATGCTGTTTTCATCTCTACAGCTGACTTCCAACACGCCTTACACACCATCGAGGCTGTAAAAGCAGGTTGCGATACGTATACAGAGAAGCCTTTAGCTGAAACGATGGAAGATAACCGTGCTGTATTAAAAGCGGTAAAGGATTCTGGCAAAATCGTTCAAATCGGTTCACAACGTCGTTCAGGCGAAAACTATTGGGCAGCGGATGAATTTATCAAGTCGGGTAAATTTGGCGATATCAAAATGGTGGAATTAATGTGGAATGTCAATCAACCAGGTCGCTGGAGACGTCCAGAATTAACGAGCATCTTAAAAGAATCAGATATCGATTGGAAGCGTTTCTTAATGAACCGTCCAGCAGACAAATTTGATCCACGTAAATACTTAGAATATCGTTTATTCTGGCCTTATTCATCCGGAATCCCAGGACAATGGATGTCGCACCAAATCGATACGGTACACTGGTTCTCTGGTCTTTCTCACCCTAATTCAGTGGTGGCAAACGGTGGTATCTACCAATGGAACGATGGTCGCGTAAATGCGGACACCATGACAGTAGTATTTGACTATGGCCAAGGAAACAAAGGCTTCCAAGTTCAATTCACCTCACGCTTCTCTAACTCAGCGGGTGGTACAAAAGAAATTTACTACTCAAATGGGGGTGAATTAAATTTAGACACAAACACGATCTCTCCTAACGGCGGTCTTCGTGAGCGTGAAGCGAAAGCAATGGGCTTACAAGCGAACTTATTACCAACGATGAAAATCGAAGGAGCTAAAGTAGCGACTGATGCGGATACAGGTGGAGACGTTTTAACTTTCAACCACGTGAAAAATTGGATGGAATGTGTTCGTTCTCGCAAAACACCTAACGCTCCTATCGAGGCTGGTTACCAACACTCGATCGCAACAATTATGTCGAATGCGGCTTACCGCACGGGACAACGCGTTACTTTCGATGAGAAAACGCAAGAAGTGATGGCGGGAGATAAGGTGTTTAAGTATTAGTCGGGAGTCGCTAGTCGCTAGTCGCTAGTCGCTAGTCGGGAGTCCGGAGTATAGAGTAGAGATTAGAGAGTATAGAGTAGAGAGTAGAGAAAGTAGAAATAGAGTTGAATGTTAAATTCAAGAAATTATTGCGAAGCACAATTTCGGATTTAATATTCAACTCTTTTCTTATTATCTTGCACTAAAATAGACAACCCCTTCCATGGCGATCATTTCAACTAAATCAAAAAAAGACTTCTACCTGCACGTAGCGATTTTAGTGACGTTGTTTTTAGTACTCTTCTTTGGTTTCTTTTTCGTCTATTTACCTTGGAGCACGCACCATGGCGAAACCATCAAAGTTCCTAATTTGAAAGGAATGTCGATGGATAAGATGGAAGAGGCAGTGGATGCAAATAACCTAGAATACGAAATATCGGATTGCACATTTGTGGCTGATAAGCCGCCATTGACCATTTTGTCGCAGTATCCATTGCCCAATGCATTGGTGAAATCAGGTCGCAAAATCTACATTACTATTAATTCAGAAACCCCTCCTACGATTCGAATGCCTAATTTAATTGGCCTATCTGTACGAAGTGCGGAGCAGCAATTAGTGATTGCAGGTTTGAAGAAAGGAATTGTGCACCAGGTGAATGATCCGCGATTGAAAGAGGTGATTGATATGCAGGCTTTGGGACGTAAAATAACGGCTGGGAGCAGTATTCCGAAGGGAACTGAGGTCGATTTGTATATCGGAAATGGAACGGCGGATGCGGAGATTGAATTGCCTGATTTGATTGGCAAACCTTTAGATGAGGTGTCGATCATTTTAGCGGGAATGAATTTGAAATTAGGCAAAGTGACCTATGAGGCCAATAGCGATTTAGAAGCAGGAACTGTATTCAAACAAACATGTGCTACGTGTGATGGAACGAGTATTCATCCGGGTGATTCGATTGATGTTTGGGTGGTAGGTGACGGAAATAATTAATACGATGGATATTACAATTGAAGAATTAAAAGAACGCTTAGATAAAGGCGAAAAACTGAACTTGTTCGACGTGCGCGAAGAATATGAATTCGATGAGTTCAATATTGGTGCGACGTTGATCCCTTTGGGTGAATTGCCGGATCGTTTGGACGAGATAGCTCATTTGAAAAATGAGGAGATTTTGATTCACTGCCGTTCTGGTGCGCGCTCAGGTCGTGCTGCAGCCTATTTAACAGCTGAAGGCTATACGAATGTCCGCAATGTATTAGGCGGCATGATGGCGTGGCAAGCGGCAGGTTACTAAGATGACCGCGGCTGAATTCAAAGCTGATTTAACACAGGTAAACCTCCTAGATATAAGGACGCCCAGAGAGTGGGATGACTTTAATTTAGGAGGTTTTCACGTTCCATTGGATGTGCTTTTGGGGCGCATCGATGAAATTTCTACAGAGAAAAACTGGGTGATAATCTGTTATAATGGGACGCAGAGTTTGATCGCTTTGCGTTTATTGAAGGCCAAAGGCTTCACTAACATCGACCACCTCGAAGGCGGCTTGGAAGCCTATTTAAGCCTCTAATCGCTTCAAAATCTCGACAAATGCCGTACTTGGATGTAAGTAAGTATACGCATCTTGATTTCTAAACCAGGTCATCTGCTTCTTCGCATAATGCCGGTTATTGCGTTTTAACAAGCGAATCATTTCTGCCTCATCGTATTCACCTCGCAGAAAACCATAGATCTCCTTATAGCCTAGCGTTTTCAGTGCGTACAAATGCTGTTTATCTTCAAAAGCCTTCGCTTCTTCAATCAAACCAGCCGCTAACATTTGATCCATTCGTTGATCAATACGCGCATACAATTCTTCGCGCGGACGCTCTAAACAGATTTTGATGACTTGGAAAGGCCTGGCAGGTTTTTGGGCAAGGCGAAATTCAGAATAGGGTTTCCCCGTAGAAAGGCAAACCTCTAGGGCGCGAATGACGCGTTGAGGGTTTTTGGCATCCACTTTCGCGGCATATTCCGGATCTAGGGATTTTAATTCAGTGAATAAGGCCCAAAGTCCTTCCTTCTGCAACCGATTATTCAGTGATTCACGTAAGTCGAGATCAGCCTCAGGCATCTCATCTAATCCTTCCGTCAAAGCTTTGATATACAATCCCGAACCTCCTGTGGCAATGACCACATCGTGTTTTTGAAACAACTTCTCCAGCAGTGCTGTCGCCTCCCGCTCAAAATCACCAGGCGAGAAATAATCCTCCACCGAATGTGAATCAATGAAATGGTGTTTCACCCCACCCTGCTCCTCTAAAGAGGGTTTTGCGGTACCGATGGCCAGTTCTCGGTAGAATTGACGAGAATCAGCCGAAATAATGTCCGTCTGTAGGTGCTTCGCTAAATCCACACAAAGTGCAGTCTTACCCACAGCCGTGGGACCTACAATGACGAGCAATATTTTATTAGATGACTTCAACTATCAATAGGTATTTTTCTTGCCATACCATTTACGACCTGAACTCGCCTTATCGAAAGATCGAGCCGGTTTAGCGTCCTTAGCTGCTGCCGCAGGAGCCCCTGGACGAGAGTTACCGCCATTACGCGATTGGCCTTGAGGCTTTTTCGCAGCTTTCTCTACGTGTAAAACCTTCATCGGGTATTTGTGCGCTTCCACGACTGGAATCTTCTTCCCGATTAATTTCTCAATGTCCTTCAAATACGCTTTCTCCTCAATATCGCAGAAGGAAATAGCCGCTCCTTTTGCCCCTGCACGGCCAGTACGACCGATTCTGTGGACATAAGTTTCAGCAATATTTGATAATTCGAAGTTGACTACGTATTCTAATTCGTCAATATCAATACCACGCGCGGCGATATCGGTAGCGACAAGTACACGCGTTGTTTGGGCTTTGAAGTTTTTCAAGGCTGTTTGACGCGCATTTTGGGACTTATTTCCGTGAATGGCTTCTGCCTTGATGCTTGCCTTCAATAACATTTTCACCACTTTGTCCGCGCCGTGTTTCGTCCGCGTAAAGACTAAAGCCGTTTTAATGGAGGTGTCTTGTAAGATATCGAGCAATAAATCGTTTTTATTTCCTTTATCAACGAAATAAACTGATTGATTGATGATCTCAACAGTAGAAGAAACGGGTGTTACGGAAACGGATGCAGGGTTTCTTAAAATACTACCCGCTAGTTTCACGATTTCTGGCGGCATCGTCGCTGAAAAGAATAGTGATTGACGCTTGTGCGGCAAAGCAGCTAATAATTTCTTCACATCGTGGATGAAACCCATATCCAACATACGGTCAGCCTCGTCTAATACGAAGTATTCCACGTCTGCGATAGATAAAAGACGTTGGTTCATTAAGTCCAAAAGACGACCCGGAGTCGCAATCACCACATCAGCACCGCTGCGGATAGCTGAGACTTGAGGACTTTGGCCTACACCACCAAAAATAACGGCATATTTCAAATCCGTATGACGCGCATAGGCACGGAAACTCTCGCCAATCTGAATCGCTAACTCCCTAGTAGGAGTAACAATTAGGGCACGAACTTTCTTATTTTTTGAGAAGCTTTTGTTCTCTTCTAACAGCTGAATGATGGGCAACGTAAACGCTGCGGTTTTACCCGTTCCTGTTTGGGCACAACCTAATAAATCCGTTCCACGAAGGACGATAGGGATAGACTGAGCTTGAATGGGGGTAGGATTACTATAACCCTCTTCTTTGAGCGCCTTTAAAATGGGCTCAATGAGGTGCAATGATTCGAATGACATAAAAATGTATAAAGATGTGTTATGAGCAATGAAATACTAACAAACATCCTCATAATGCAGCGCAAAGGTACGCCTTTTATTTCACAGATTCGGTTAAACGTCCTAATTCGGCTAATACCGCCTTGATCTCCTCCCCTTTCTGGGTGCCGATTAAGACAGGATCTCCTTCTTTAAAATTCAATTGCAGTCCTACATTTCCGGCAGTATTATACACGAGTCCATTTCCTTTAAAACTGTATTTAATACCCCAGCCGCCGTATTCTAGTAATGGACTATAGGTTCTAACGTAGCTAGCTGATATGGAATCCCAGGGGTAAAACTTCTCTTTGAAATGAAACGGAAAGAAACGTACATAAATACCTTCCTGCGTAATACGGGTGGTTAATTTCATTTGCCAAAACAGCAAAGGTAATAGCATTCCCAAGCCGAAAGAGATGATAAAAGAGATCGTGGTTTGTGGCGGTTCTGTCGCTAAGGCAGACATCATAAGTACCCAGGAACCTAGTAAGATCAGCCATAACCACCATTGGGTAAAGCGTTGTGTTTCGTTGAATTCTTGCATAAAGGCTATAATTAGATAAACAAAATTAAATATATTCTCACAAAATTACCATTTTTGGTAAATTTCTATAGCTTTGCTAAAATAATATAGGTACCTATGGCTAACTCAACCCCTTGTCCTCAATGTTCGTCGTATGAAATCGCTAAAAACGGCATCATTAACGAAAAACAACGATTTAAGTGTAAATCCTGTGGCTACAACTTTACAGTCGCCAAAATGGGTAAAAGTATCGACAGCTATTACGTGATTAAGGCTTTACAGCTTTATATCGAAGGAGTTAGCTACCGAGAAATCGAACGATTATTAGGCATTAGCCACGTTTCTGTGATGAACTGGGTTAAAAAATACCGGATCAAAATACCTAAGCAAGAGTTCTACACACCTACCTACCGCATACTTAATCACAAAGAGCTCTCGGAGTTCGTCATAGTACCGGGAAACCTTAGTAACAAAGGGATGATTATCACGGAATTAGGGGATAAATTCATGGTTATACAATGGACAAGAATAAAATCTATATAAAATTAGCAAGCCTATAGCAAAATTAGAGAACAGAAGATTTTAAGCGAATATTTGCTCAACCAAAAAATGCAAATAAAACCTTAAAAACTTATATTAGATGAAAAAACCTTCTGTTATTCTGTTTGCACTACTTTTAACTGCTTTGGGCATGAAAGGACAAGGCTCTCTCGATTATGGCTCAGGTATGAAAATTAACTTTAACGACAAAGGCTCGAAGTATATGCGCTTCATCCTTTGGAATCAAATCTGGGCTAGATCGATTGACAACAATCCTGGAACTAGCGTTAACGGCACTCCTTCAAGCAATACGTTTGATATAGGAGCTCGCCGAATCCGTATGCTAGGATACTCACAAATATCTCCCCGTTATATGGTTTTGCTCCATTTCGGGGTAAACAACCAATCCTTCATCCAAGGTGGAGGTTCTGGAAGCGCAGGCACGGGAGGTTATGGCGTGGGAAAGAAACCACAAATGTTCTTTCATGATGTTTATAGCGAATACGCGGTTATACTTCCAGCAAAGGACAAGAAATTTAGTATGTCTTTTGGGGCGGGTTTACATTACTTTAATGGCATTTCCCGAATGACTTCGGCAAGTACCTTGAACTTCTTAGCAGTAGACGCTCCCGTATTTAACTGGCCATTAATTGAGAATTCAGATCAATTTGCCCGTTTATATGGAATTTATGCAAAAGGAAAATGGGGTAAATTAGATTACCGCATTAATATTAACAAACCTTTTGCAACCTCCATCGCTCCGGTTAATGGTACAACAGAAGCGATCGCAGTAGACAATAATGGGGATTCAAAACTATCAACTGGCGGCTATGCGATGTACCAATTTCTGGATCAAGAATCGAATTTATTACCATACACCGTTGGTACCTATGTAGGCACGAAGCGCGTATTTAACATTGGAGCCGGTTTTTATAACCAACCTGAAGGGACTCAAAGTTCTCTCAATGGGGTAAAATCGAAACATGATATCACGTCCTTGGCGGTGGATGCCTTCTTGGATATGCCAATTGGGGATAAAAAGAAAAACATGGCGATCACGGCCTATACAGTTCTGTATTCGAATGACTTTGGCCCTAATTACCTTCGTAATACCGGAATTATGAATCCTGGCGCTGCTGACCCTAGCTTCACGGGTACTAAAGCCCTAGCTGGTGCAGGAAATGCGCGCCCATTGGTAGGTACTGGATCGATCTGGTATACGCAGGCAGGTTTATTATTACCTAAAAACTCAGATGCACCTAAATTAAGAGTACAACCATTTGTAGCTTACACGATGAAACAATTAGATGCTTTACCTGCGGCTGGTAGCTATTTCGATATCGGATCTAATTTTTACATCGATGGCCACAACTCTAAAATCACCCTACAATACTCTTCAAGACCGATTTATTCTACCAAGGATAATATCAGCGATTACAAAGGAGAATTTATCATTCAATTTGCCAACTACCTATAAAAACTATCCATTCTTAACTTAAAAACTATGTCACAAAAAAAACAAAGCCTGGCCTACATTATTAGTGCCTCATCTGTCGGGACACTCATCGAGTGGTACGACTTTTACATCTTCGGTAGCTTAGCTACGGTATTATCCACCAAGTTTTTCCCAACGGATAATCCGACAGCTGCCTTCTTAAATACCTTGGCCACCTTTGCGGCCGGATTCGTTGTTCGTCCCTTCGGAGCCTTAGTATTTGGTCGTTTAGGCGACTTAATTGGACGTAAGTACACGTTTATGGTTACGCTCATGTTAATGGGTGGCGCGACTTTCGCGATTGGCTTAGTTCCATCCTATTCGACGATTGGTGGATGGGCACCATTCTTAGTATTAACACTTCGATTATTACAAGGTTTAGCCTTAGGTGGTGAGTATGGGGGTGCAGCCACCTATGTGGCTGAACATAGCCCTGCTGAGCGTCGCGGATTCTTCACATCTTGGATCCAAACAACAGCGACAGTAGGACTTGTTATCTCTCTTGGCGTTATCATGTTAACTCGTTCATCGATGAGCAAAGAAGCTTTTGATGAGTATGGCTGGAGAATTCCTTTCTTACTTTCCATCGTTATGGTGGGTTTATCTTTCTTAATTCGCCGCAATATGGAGGAGTCACCTATGTTTGAGAAAGCTAAAAAAGAGGGAACGACTTCAACGAATCCGTTAAAAGAATCTTTTGGCAATAAATTAAACTTGAAATTCGTCTTGCTTGCCTTGTTTGGGGCGACAATGGGTCAAGGATTAGTTTGGTACACAGGTCAGTTCTATGCACAAACGTTCTTGTTAAAGATCTGTAACTTAGATGATATCCAAACGAATACCATTCTTGTGATTGGTTTACTATTGGGTACTCCTTTGTTTATTTTCTTCGGTGCTCTATCGGATAAAATCGGCCGTAAAGGCATTATGCTAGCGGGTATGGCTATTGCTGTTTTTGCTTATCGTCCTATTTTTGATAAGATGTACCAAACAGTGAATGTAAACAATAAGGAAGTGGTTGCTGGTTCTGAGAAAATCGAAGAAACACGTGCTTTAAATGCGAAATCAACAGTTGATTCTTTAGTAACTATCACCACAACACGCGCTTACACAGATGGTGCAACGTATAAAAAAGTAAGTAAACAAGTGATCCTTGCGGATAAGGCAGCTGAGGCTCCTAAAGCAGATGTGAAAGAAACCATCACGATTAATGATTCTGACAAATGGACTCTTATCGGTATGGTATTCTTACTTATTTCCTTTGTAACAATGGCCTATGGTCCTATCGCGGCGTTCTTAGTCGAATTATTCCCGACTAAAATTCGGTATACGTCTATGTCATTGCCTTACCACATTGGAAATGGTATCTTCGGTGGTTTAATGCCAGCGATTGCGACTTTCTTAGTTACCACAGCGAAAGATGCAAACAAAACAGCGGAAGAAGCAGGACAAGCAGCTACCTATGCGAAACCTTATTTAGAGGGTTTAAATTACCCAATCGCTCTAGTGACTGTTTGTGTTATCATCGGTATTATTTACATCAAAGGCGATAAAAAACACGCCTAATAACCTATAAAAGAAAAATTATGAATGCTCTTAAAAAACTATTAGGACTGATTTGGATTGCATTAGGCGTATCTGCAGGAATCTACCTCATCTATTTTCAAGCGGTACCGCTTTTTGAAAAAGGGGGAAATGATTTAGTCCCAGCGATCATCTACACCTTTGTGTTAGCTCCGCTGATCTCCATTGGAATGTCTGTTTTCGGATATTATTCCCTGACTGGAGAATTTGATAATGTATAATCAACAAACAAAAACGGCCTGCCTTCTAGCAATAGAGGGCAGCCGTTTTATCTATTATGCGCAATAATCGCCTGGTTTTAGTGGCTTTCCTCTTTTTAGGACTGATTAACTTTCCGATCATCAGCCTTTTTGACAATTCAAAAAGTGTGGGAGGAGTTCCGCTAATCTATGCCTATTGTGTGGTTGTTTGGGTGCTCGCCATCCTTTTAACGGGCATCCTACTGAATTATAAAAACAAAAAATGAGTACCTGGATTATAGCCCTTTTATCGGTCGCCTATTTGGGAATACTTTTCTTTTTAGCTGCATGGGCTGATAAGAAGAAAGTGCGCTCAAAAAGCCTGATTAATAATCCAGTTATATATGCTTTATCTCTTGCCATTTATTGCTCGGCCTGGACTTTTTACGGGTCTGTAGGTCAAGTAAGTACAGGTGGAATGAGTTTCCTAACCGTGTATTTAGGACCCACTTTAGTGATGATTTTAGCGTGGGGATTTGTGCGCAAAATGATTCGAATTGCTAAAATTCACCACATCACGAATATTGCCGATTTTATTTCCACTCGTTTTGGAAAAGATAACCGCTTAGGTCAAATCATAACCCTGATATCTGTTTTTGCTGGTATACCCTATATCGGATTGCAATTAAAGGCGATCTCACAAAGTTTCGACCTAATCACACATAGTACTCCAGAGGGAACATTTTACCAAGACCCTTCTTTCCTCCTTTTCATTTCCTTAACTCTTTTCATCTTAGTCTTAGGTCCACGTAAATTCAATTCATCAGAGAAACACGAAGGAATGATTTTTGCGATAGGCATCGAATCCATCATTAAATTAATTGCCTTCTTGGCGGTAGGTATCATCCTTACTTATTATTTCCAGGAAGGTTGGTCGAGCATAGTAGATCAAGCTTCTGTTGCTCCTATCTCACTAAAAAATCAAGGCGGTTATGGCAATTGGTTCATCCAATTAGTTATCTGTAGTGTGTCCTTTCTATTTCTACCCCGTGTTTTTCATGTGGCAGTCGTTGAAATAAATGAAGAAGAAAACCTCAAACAAGCTTCTTGGATTTTTCCACTCTACATGGTTTTAATCAACCTGTTTGTTCTCCCTTTAGGTTATGCAGGATACACCTATTTACATAGTACCGGATTAAATCCTGATTTATACGTTTTGGGATTACCCTTACATTTTTCATCTACTACACTTGCTGTCATTGTTTATATTGGGGGCTTCTCCGCGGCGACTGGCATGGTCATTATGGAAACTATAGCCATCAGTTCCATGATCAGTAATAACTTATTTATGCCGCTGCTATTACAGCGCAAAGCTTTTGTCGAAAGAAATCAAGAAAAACTGGGGTCCATCATTCATAACTTAAGACGATTATTTATCGTTGTCATTATGGGGATGGCCTATGCACATTACCGAATTAATGAGAATTTCGTTAATCTGGTGTCCATCGGAATGACCTCTTTCTTGATTGTAGCGCAATTTGCACCCGCTACCATTCTAGGACTTTATTGGAAAAATGGGACTCGCCTAGGTGCTCTTTCTGGCATACTGGTAGGCTTTTCGATCTGTTGCGCCCTATTATTACTACCTAGCCTTGGGATTTCTGTAGATAATTTTCGAATTCCTGGATTTAATCCCATCAATAATGCGGGTTATTGGTCTTTAAGTCTAAATACATTCGCCTTCATCAGTGTCTCTATTTTAACGAAGCAGTCTGCCAAAGAAGCCAATCAAGCTTACCTTTTTATCAACGTATTTGAATATACCCAAAGCTTAGAAGATGCGACTTTGTGGAGAGGGAAAGCAAAATTAAAGGATTTGAAAAACGCTTTAGCTGGATTTATGGGTAAGCTGAAAGCAGAAACCAATTTAAAACAGTTTGCTGCCTTACATCAAATCTCTTTGCAAGAGACTTATGCTGACCCTCGAATAGTAAACAATACAGAGAAAATGCTAGCAGGGTTCGTCGGTTCCACTTCCGCTCGCCTCATTATTTCTGCCATTGCAAAAGAAGAGAATATCGGCGTTTCAGAGGTGGTCGATTTACTACAAAAATCAAGGGATTTGCAACAGAGCAATTTGAATCTGCGCAAATTAGACGCACAAAAAAATGAGTTCCTAACGACGGTAACCCATGAAATTCGCTCCCCTATCACCTCCATTCGATCACTTTCTGAGATCATGGTAGACCATGAGGATATTGATCCAGAGGATCGTAAAAAATTCCTAGAGACCATTATTCAGGAATCAGATCGTTTAAGCCGATTGGTTAACCAGGTATTGGACTTAGAAAAATTAGACGCGGGGAAAGAGAAATTCAAACTAGAAGCCATCCTTTTAGAGGAGGTCATTGAAAAAGCGGCCCAAAATTTCATAGCCATTGCTAAACAAAATCAAGTAAACTTACTTATTGATGTAAGCCAAAAAAGAACCCAACGAAAAGTAATCGGTGATTTTGAAAAACTCGTTCAGGTGGTCATCAATCTGATTTCCAATGCCATCAAAAATGTAGAACCAGGAATCGGAAAAATCACTGTTCGTTTAAAAGAATCTGCCACACACATTTGTGTAGAAATTGAAGACAATGGCATCGGAATTGATCCTAAATTCCATGATCAAATATTTGAAAAGTTCAAACAGGTAGATAATCCTAATCGCAAAATTGAAAGCTCTGGTTTAGGGCTATCCATTTCGAAAAAAATTGTGGAACACCTACAAGGAAGTATACATGTTCAGAGTTCTTTAGGACAAGGAGCCCTATTTTTGATTAAATTACCTATCGAATAAAACCGCCTACTATGAGAATACTAATTGCAGACGATGAACCAGCTATCTTAATGTCTTTGGACTTTCTGATGCGAAAGGAAGGACATCAAGTGTATGTAGCACGAGATGGAGAGGAAGCCATCCAACTAATCGAAAAAGAATTGCCAGAAGTGATCATTTTGGACATCATGATGCCTAAAATTGATGGATATGGTGTATGCTCGCAAGCAAAAGCCCTATCTCCTACTTACCTTCCTAAAATCATTTTTATTTCTGCCAAAATCGCTGATTCAGACATCGAACGAGGCTACCAGGCAGGTGCCGATTTATACCTACCAAAACCTTTTTCCAATAGAGATTTATTGAAAAAAGTCCATGAATTAAACCTACAAAGCTAAAACTAATCAATACTGTTATGAGAATTACCTCCCTTCAACAATACCATGAGGCCTACGATGAAAGCGTAAAGACGCCAGAAAAATTCTGGGCTGGTATAGCGAACCAATTCGACTGGATTAAACCATTTACGAAAGTACTGGATTGGAATTTTGATGATTATTCGGTCAAATGGTTTGAAGATGGCCAAATGAATATTACCGCCAATGCCCTAGATCGTCATTTAAAAACGATTCCGGATCAAGCTGCCATCATTTATGAACCAAATGAACCAGGCGATGAGTCCATCACCTTGACTTACCGCGAATTACATGCCCGTGTATGTAAATTTGGTAATGTGTTAAAAAATCAAGGAGTTAAAAAGGGCGACCGTGTCTGCATATACATGCCAATGATTCCTGAATTAGCCATTGCGGTTTTAGCTTGTGCTCGCATTGGTGCCATACATTCAGTGGTTTTCGGTGGATTTTCCGCTCAATCTATTGCCGATAGAATTAATGATTCCGAATGCAAAGTGGTTATCACTACCGATGGTGCCGTTCGTGGAAATAAAACAATTCCGATGAAAGAAACCGTGGATGATGCCTTAGTCACTTGTCCATCGGTCGAAAAAGTAATCGTTAAAACACGCACAAAAACACCTGTATCGATGATCGGTGGCCGTGATCTTTGGTGGGAACAAGAAGAAAATGAAGCGGCAGCGGATTGTCCTGCAGAAGCAATGAACGCGGAAGATCCCTTATTTATTTTATATACTTCAGGATCTACAGGGAAGCCCAAAGGTGTGGTACATACGTGTGGCGGCTACATGGTCTACACAGCCTATACCTTTGCAAATGTGTTCCAATACAACCCTGGAGAGGTTTTCTTCTGTACAGCAGACATTGGCTGGATTACAGGTCACTCCTATTTGGTTTATGGCCCACTTTTAAACGGGGCTAAATCCGTTCTATTTGAAGGCATCCCGACTTATCCTGATGCTGGACGTTTTTGGGATATCATTAAAAGACATTCCGTTAATATTTTCTACACCGCGCCTACAGCGATTCGTTCATTGATGGGTTTTGGAGATGAACATATCGAAAATAAAGACTTAAGTTCTCTTCGCGTTTTAGGATCTGTAGGTGAGCCCCTGAACGAAGAAGCATGGCACTGGTACAACGATAAGGTAGGACAAGGAAACTGCCCAATTGTCGATACTTGGTGGCAAACGGAAACGGGTGGATTAATGATTTCCCCTATCGCCGGAATAACTCCGCTAAAGCCAGCATTCGCGACTTTACCCTTACCTGGCGTCCAACCGATGCTGGTAGATGAGAACGGAAAAGAGATTACAGGAAACGGGGTTAATGGTAACTTATGTATCAAATACCCATGGCCATCCATTATCCGTACCAC
>JBJOIV010000016.1:0-31124 GCA_046046955.1 Bacteroidota bacterium
CAGCCATGGCATACGAAGTATTGCCAGCTATAATTCGAAGGTTTTTTTAACAGGAAATGCCTACAACTCCCGACGTGCTTACAACCGGACTACATAAGCTGTCAAAACCGGTCGATCCCAAATAGAATCACAAAGATATAAAATTACAGCGGCAATGCCGTTGTTTGTTTTATTTCATCCATCACAAATAGGGTAGAGATATGAGCGACAGAAGGTAGTACGGCTAGTTTTTCTTGGTAAAATCGATTGTAGCTTTCCACATCTGCACTTACCACATTTAAATAATAATCGAAATTTCCTGATACTAAGTGGCAAGAGGTTACTTCTGGGAAGTTAAGAATAGCGGCTTCGAATTCACTAAAGTTCTTCCGGTTCTGTTTTTCTAAGGTCACTTGGCAGTGAACAACGAGCCCGAGGTTCAGTTTCTTTCGATTCAATAAGGCTACATAACCTTGGATATAGCCATCTGATTCCATTCGTTTGATGCGATCATGGGTAGGACTCAGGGACAGATTAACTTGTTCTGAAATGTCTTTCAAGGTTTTTTGGCTGTCAGTTTGAATGATTTGTAAGATTTTGAGGTCTAATTCATCGAGGTTCGAGTTTTTTGCCATAAAGTTTTCTGATTATTGCTAAAATGAAGATGCTGTATCGTATTAATTTCTGCTATATTCCAAATTTTAAGTAAATATTACTTATTATATGGTATTATGCAAGATATTTTATGGTGTATCCTATATTTGCAAAGTATTATACTTCATCAAAGGTAAAGGCCAGCGAATTTTTTTCGGTGGCCTTTCTTTTTAAAACTATACGTTATGATCATAGGTGTTCCAAAAGAAATTAAAATTCAGGAGTTTCGGGTAGGCTTAACTCCTGCAGGTGTTCAAGGTTTAACGGCAAATGGACATCAAGTTTATGTACAAGCGAGTGCAGGTGAGGGTTCAGGCCTAACAGATGCGCAATATAAAGAAGCAGGTGCGGTCATTTTAGCTACAGCTGCTGAAGTATATGCGGTAGCTGATATGATTGTGAAGGTGAAAGAACCTTTAGCAGCCGAGTTTCCGCTGATCAAAAAGAATCAAATACTATTTACCTATTTCCATTTCGCTGCCTCACGTGAATTAACTTCTGCGATGCTCAGTTCTGATGCCGTATGTATCGCCTACGAAACAGTGGAATTAGCTGATCGTAGTTTACCACTTTTAACCCCTATGTCCGAAGTTGCGGGTCGCATGGCCATTCAAGTGGGTGCCTTTTATTTAGGGAAACCACAAGGTGGAAAAGGAAAGTTATTAGGTGGAGTTCCTGGTGTTAAACCGGCTAATGTATTAGTCTTAGGTGGTGGTGTGGTCGGTACACAAGCTGCGAAGATGGCGGCAGGCTTAGGAGCCAATGTGACGATCATGGATACGAATCTTGCGCGTCTTCGTTATTTAGATGAGGTAATGCCTGCTAATGTTTCTACCCAGTTTTCTACTTCTTATGCGATTCAGGAAGCTTTATCAGCGGTGGATTTAGTGATCGGTGCAGTTTTATTACATGGTGCTAAAGCCCCTCATTTAATTAAACGAGATGACCTTAAGAAGATGGCTCCAGGTACGGTTTTAGTGGATGTGGCTGTGGATCAAGGTGGATGCATTGAGACCTGCAAACCTACGACTCACGAGAATCCGATTTATGAAATAGACGGTATTGTACACTATTGTGTGGCTAATATGCCAGGAGCCGTACCTCAAACATCGACCATGGCCTTAACTCAAGCGACATTGCCGTATGTACATTTACTCGCTAATTTAGGCTGGGCAGAAGCTTGCATTCAGAATGAAGCCTTAAATAAGGGATTGACGATCTATGATGGAAAACTATTCCATCCGGGTGTAGCAGCAACCTTTAATTTATAATTCCCAAAACTTAACTCCTTGATTTCTTAATAAGTCCAATTGTTGGAGGTTGAATTGAAATTTGAAATTCTCCTCCTGCAATTGAGCTTCCTCTAACAAGTTTTGGAATTGATCTAATTCCAATTGCTTGATTGTTCCCTCTTTGTAACGTGCTTCTCCTAGCTGATAAGCATATTTCGCCTGATCGATCACTTTTTTCTGCGTGGCTAATTTGTCCTGAATTAGGTTCAGGTTCGCTTGTCCTTGACGTAATTCGTAGGCAAGCTTAGTTTGTGTATCCTCTTTTTGGAAGGCAATGCGTTCTTGTTGGATTTTCGCCAAACTCTGTTGCATACTAGCTCTCTTGCCAGAATAGATAGGCACGGTTAATTTAATTCCCACTAGTGAATTTAACTTGAAGTCATCCTCAAAAGCCGGCACTTCTCCATTGATTCGTGGTAAATAACCATTTCGCACACCTAATGAGGCAGAACCAGCGAGGGTAGGGGTACTCGCCTTGCTTTGAATCGCGATTTCTTGTTCGAATACTGATTTTTCTGCCTCCAGGCTTAGAATAGTGGGATGTTGATCGATACCTCCTTGGGCAGATTTGGCTTGTAGAATCGATTTGATTTTGCTTTTTAAATCCTTTTGGCCACTTTGGGTTTCAAGGAAATCAATCAACTTATCAATTTGAGTTTCTGTCTCGGTGATTTTCGTTTCCTGGTTTTGCACTCGAATGCGGAGTCCCATCACATCTAATTCTAACGCCTCCCCTAATTTGATTTGGTTCTCCACTATGGCCTTGTGTGAATTGATACGACCTAATTCCGCTTTTTGTATTGCGACTACGTTTTGTAAAAACAAAACTTGGTGGTAAACCGTCGCGATTTGAAAGGCTAAACCAAACGCGGTTTGGTCAATTTGAGTCTGTGAAAGACGCGTTTCTAAAAGGATTTTATCGATGGTAGATTTGTTTTTCCCCCAATCATACAAGGTTTGGCTTGCAACGAAATTCGTATTGTAATTCATGTTAGGTTGGAATTGCAATATAGAGGGTACGCCGCCAGTTGCGAAAGTCACTTTAGATACGGGATCCACTCTGGTAATGCCAGCCTCGTAAGCGACAATCGGTTTCGCGTAAGAACTTTGAATCTGTGATTTTACCTCCCCAGCTTGCAATGAAGTTTTTTGAGCCTTTAGAACAGGCGAAAAGGTTAAGACTTGCTGAACTAGTGAGTTCAGTTCTTTATTCGTTTGAGCTTGCGTACAGAAGGCAATCAGGGTAAATAGGGCAATTTTTTTCATATCATTAATGGGCCTCTTTACTGGCCTTTAAAATTTTCTCGATGTCTTTTTTATCCTTCTTAGGCGTTTTGATTAAGAAAACGAAAGGGAAGATTAAGATGAAAATGATGGATACTAGGCGGAATGTATCTAGGTAAGCTAGGTAGTAGGCTTGTTTAGTTACGATTAAATCGATCTGTTTGTAGGCCATTTCACCCGCTTTTGTTATTTCCCCCGTTTTCTGTGCTAAGGTTTGTGAAATACCTTGAAAACGTTGTTGGAAGGCTGGATTCTCAGCAGTTACATTCGCTAATAAATCGGAACGGTGTTGTGCTGCACGGGTTGTGGCATAATTATTTGCCACGGCAATTCCGAACGCTCCACCCAGTTGTCGAATCATATTCGTTAACGAAATTCCAGAGGCATATTCTTGTGGTTTTAATCCAGCTACCGCCTGATTAATTAGAGGCATCTGTAAGCAAGAGACACCTATAACACGAAGCATTTGCATCGGAAAGAAATCCCAACGCCCCATGTCACTGGTGGATTCACCCCCAATAAATCCGAAAATGATGTAGATTAATATCCCGAACACCATGAAGGGAAGAGGTTTCGCACCTTTAGAAAGAGCTCTTCCGATCACCGGGAATAGGAATACACCTAAAAACGTAGGAACCATTAAGGATAATCCTGTCTCTGTAGGTGTTAATCCGTTAATGCGTTGTACCATAATCGGATACACGAATACAGAAGTAAATAGCCCGAAACCACCCACCAGTGTAAAGATGGAACTCATGGTGAAGGTTTGGTTTTGGAAGATACGCAAATTCACCACGGGCTGTTTCGTGTTTAATTCCCGGTAAATGAACCCAGCTAAACCGCCTACAAAGAGAATAGCGCAAATGTTGATTAATCGAGAGTCAAACCAATCTTCCGATTCCCCTTTTTCCAGCATAAATTGCAAACCACCCACGGTAATCATAAGCAGAATAATACCCGGGTAATCAATCGTCATATTGGCTCTATTTGCTCCTTCGCCTTCTTTTCGATCGATGTAAACAAGCGTTAAAATGACGGCAATCACACAAATAGGGATATTTACCAAGAAGATATCTGACCAGTGAAAGTTATCCACTAAATAACCACCTAAAACAGGGCCTAATGAAGGTCCTAAAATAATTCCCATGCCAAAGAAGCCAGAGGCCATCGGGCGATCTTCTGGTTCAAAAGCATCGAATAAAATAGCTTGAGAGGTTGATAAAAGGGCACCACCACCAATTCCTTGAATAAAACGCCAGAACACTAATTCCCAAAGCGTTTCGCTCATCCCGCAGAAATAGGACGCGATACCAAATAGAATCATAGATCCTAGGTAGTAGTTTTTTCTTCCAAAATACTCCCCTAAGAACCCCGTCATCGGAATAATCACCACGTTCGCAATTGCATAACTGGTAATGACCCACGCGATATCCTCAATCGTAGCTCCTAAAGCACCAGAGATCTGGTTCAATGCTACATTGACAATAGTTGTGTCTAATAACTCCATGACGGCAGCCGTGATGGTTGTTATGACAATAATAAATTTGGCAAATCCTTGCGGGCGCTCCATGAAATTAGTTCAAGGGGATAGATACTTCTAAAGACATACCCGCGCGAAGCATTGATTTGTATTTAGCTAGATCTGAAATTTCGATTTTAACTGGGATGCGTTGAGTTACCTTGACAAAGTTTCCAGATGAATTATCTGGAGGCAATAAAGAGGTTTTAGCACCTGTTGACTCAGAGATGGAAATCACTTTTCCCTTGATTTTTTCTGAAGGAAAGGCATCAATCGTCATTTCCGCCTCCATTCCCGTACGTAGTTTTTGTACTTGAGTCTCCTTGAAGTTCGCCACTACCCAAAACGTATTATTGTCCACAATGGTCATCAAAGGTTGAGAAACCTGAATGAATTGACCTGGCTCGATCGATTTCTTGCCAATTTTTCCGGATACTGGAGCTGAAATTGTATAGTAGTTCAACTTTAATTTTTGTTGAGCAATCTTAACTTCTTTATTCTTCACTAAATTCTCCGCACGTTTCACTGCAGATTCTTGAATCGCTAGTTTTGACTTGGTGCTATTTAATTCATCAATTGATCCAAAGTATTTGATGTTAGCTAACTCTACTTGATCTTTTGAATCAACCCATTGCTGATGTGTGATGGCCTTTGCTTTTTCTAATTCGCTATTTCGCTGTAAATCACGATCTGCTTTATTTTTCAAATATTCAGCCGTTTTTACTTGTGCTTGTTGCGCCTGAATCGCTTTTTGAAGGCTCGTTAAATTCGCTTTAGCTGCAGTTACGTCGATAGTGGCTTGATCTAAATCTACTTCCATTTCAGATAAAGCTAATTTTGCTTCTTCATTATCGATTTCGACTAATACTGCTCCTTTATTGACCATTTCGTAATCATGGACATTGACAGCTTTCACAAAACCAGCCACTCGAGGTAATACGGGCACAAAATAGGTTTCGATTTGCGCATTATCTGTGTCTTCGTGTGTGGTTGCATACCGGTATTTACTGATACCATAATAGCCTCCTAAAAGGACGACTGCTGCAAGAATGATTTTGGGTAAATTCTTTTTAGGTTTCTGCGTATCTGTCATAAGAATGGATTTGTGCACAAAGCTAGGTAAATTCCTCATAAAGTCAATTTGGTTGACTAAATTTCTTGTGTTAATTTTGTGTCATGTTAGACCCTCGTGAAGAATCGGAATTGTTTTTGACTCGGCTATTTGCTAAGTCCTACCGGGTAATTAAATCTTTAAATGCTCATTACCTTGCAGAATTGGGTTATCAGGACTTTAAGGTGGGACACGTGATGGTCATGATGAACCTAAAAGAGGAGGGGATAACAGCGGCAGAAATCGCTAAGAAAGTACATGTGTCGAAGCAAGCTATTAGTAAATTAGTGCATGAATTGGCAGAGAAGGGCTTTTTGTTGAATTTAAAGCACCCAGGGGATTTACGAGCTACTTTAATTAATACGACGCAGGAAGGGGAGAAATTTTTACAAGCCTTACATCAGTGTCGTCAGAAAGTAGATCAGGAATTATCCCAAATCATTGGCACGGATAACCTGGATCAGATCAGATCTGCTATGGAGAAGATGCTCTTGCATTATGAATCTAATCCGTATTTAGATACTGAAAGCGAATCATTCGCTAATTCGAAGCTTTAGAAAAAGCGTTCGTGGAAATTCACTAAAAAGATTTCATGTGTAGCACGCGTGATCGCTGTATACAACCAGCGTAAATATTCCGCATCAATTTGATCTTCTTTTAAATAGCCCTGATCGACAAATACAGCAGACCATTGTCCGCCTTGGGATTTGTGAACAGTAAGTGCATAAGCGAATTTTACCTGCAAAGCATTTAAATAAGGATCTTTTCTGATGGCTTCCGTACGCTCTTTTTTCTTCGGAATATGGGCATAATCCTCGCAAACCGAATCATATAGTTTTTTGTTGGCCTCTCTACCTAAAGCAGATTCAGCTGAATGCAAGGTTTCCAAGAGGATTTTCGCCTCAATAGACGGATGATCTTCGTAATCACAAAGTCGTAGGGATACATCTAAGAATCGTTGGCCATGCATTTCTTCTTCCCTTTTGATTTTCATGATTTCTACGAAATCGCCATTAGCTAAAAATCCAGCAGGAGAATCTTCATCTAGCCAATGGTAATTATTTCTCACGATCATCAATAAATCGCCACTCGATATTTCATCCTCCTGATACAGAATCGTTCGCCTCACAAACTCATTTAATTGCACGGCACTCTTATTCGAACGCGTTAATAGGATGGTTTCTTCTTTGCCAAATTTCTTAAAAGCGTAATGCATCCCATCTTCCATCTTTTCGCCAGTCATTCGGAAGATATCTTTAAAGGATTTTGTGTTGAATTGAATCGCAGTAGAATTAGCTAAAAGTAATTGCCTCAATGCCGTTGCATTGTATAAAATGCCTGAATTTACATCCTGACGCATGACATCCGTTAATTCATGATCTAATACTTCCATGTGGAATTCGGAGGAAATATAGTCCTTCGAAAGGGCAGGGGATAAACTTTTTCCTACAGGAGGCAACTGGGCGGTATCTCCCACGAAGATCAGTTTATTACCCGTGTGTCCATTCTCCGGATTCGTAAATACGTATTCAATTAAATCTGTGAGTAGACTATTTGTGCCAAAATCCGATTCATCCGTAATCATCGATGCCTCATCCACAATAAATACGGTATTCGTGGCATAATTGCTCATGCGTTGAAAACTGAGTGCGCCAGAATGCGGGTTACTTACTTGTCGGTAGATTTTTTTGTGAATGGTGCTGGCCTTCTTTTTGGCATAATTCGCCATCACTTTCGCCGCTCGACCCGTGGGAGCCATCAATTGGGTTTTATAACCAAAGGAAGGTAGAATTTTAATTAAGCTCGAAATGACAGTCGTTTTACCCGTTCCGGCATAACCTTTGATGATAAACGTAAGCGCCGCCCATTCGTCTTTGTTGAGCACAAATCCACTTAACTTTTGAAATAGCTGCGCCTGAGAAGGTGTAGGTTCAAAAGGGAATTTTTGATGCAGTAAAAAGCTCGGGCTTTTCTCGGTGCTCATGATTTAATTTATAAAATAGATTCCGCTACCGAAAGGGAGTTTTCAACAGATAAAGGTCTGAACACATTGATTAAACAAACGCGTTCATAGCTGGCTAATTCCTCTACGAGTATTTCGGCTTCCTCTACTTCTTCTTCAATAATTAATCTAGCTCTGGTAGTTCCCCAATGCAAAGGTTCTTCAGGAGTATACCAAATACCTTCTTTCAGAAAGGCTAAATTCGCCATACTGCAATCTTGGATTCTCCCGTCTTTCACAAAGATCACTTCCTCTGCTTCCGGATGTGCATCTAAGAATGTTTGGAAAAAACCTCTCTCAGCCCATTTAAAACCATAATCAATTTCTCCCGTGTCGACTAGGGCGAATCGTTTGACATCTTTTTTCGTGTATGGCAGGATTTCGATGGTCTCTGGATCTTCCTGGTAAGTTATTCTTAATCGATGTGTTCCTTCCGTTGGCAAGACTTGCTCCGCCACTAATTCTTCCACATCAAATGGCTCCCATTCTGGGAAAAATTGCTCAAAAGTCTCGTTTACCCTCATTTGATGAAAATCAAGGTGTTGTGCTTGACCGTTTTGAATGCAGATAGTTTCTAAAAAGGAAAACATATTAGAAGGGGAGATAGACTTTTTGAATTAATTCGTTGTACTCTTTTAGAACCTCAGAAAAGACGGTTATTCCGCCACCACTCTTATACATTAGTCCTTTTGTGCTTTTTTCAATGAATCGAATCAGAACGCCAGAATTGAAGTTTGTTCCATCAAATTTACCCATAATTCCGGTATAAAATCCGCGCTCATATTGTTCTGCTTTTTTTATCAATTCCATCGTGGCTTTTTTAGGAGCACCCGTAATTGATCCTGCGGGCAATAATTTTACTAAAATAGAGCCGAATTTACGTTCAAATTCAGGCATTAAATGACCAGTGATTTTGGATGACATCTGCCAAAGTTCCCCCGTATGCGTCTTCACTCGATCAATATATTGGTATTTCTCTACTCGAATGGGGAAAGCCACTTGACTTAAATCATTCCGAATTAAATCGACGATGGTAGCGTGTTCTGCTTTTTCTTTATAATCGTTGCGTAAATCCTCTTCTTTATTTGTTTCAGAAACGGCTAAAGTTCCTTTCATGGGATAAGAAGTAATTTCATTCCCTTGAATTCGAACAAAGGTTTCTGGGGAGAAGGAGGTGAACAAATCATGCACTAAAATCTTGTAAGGAGCATCTGCTCGCTCGAAGATCTCTTTTATACTCAACTCTGTCTCAATCGGTGTTTCTGCCGTCAGATTCAACAAAAAAGAATCCCCTCGTCGTAAACCAGCCTGTACTTGGTTGAATTTTTCTGAATAGGCAGCGAATGCGAGTGGGTTTTTTCGAAAAGGGACTGGTTCCGATGGTAGTGCAGGAGCATCAAAGGCAAAGGTTATTCCTAAGCTTAAAGCAACTTCTTCAGGCCCAGCCCAGGCATTTTCGCCAGTATAATCCACCAAAAAGACAAAAGGAATCCCCTTTTCGCCCCATAGGTCCATCTGTTTGGCTACCTGATTAAAGGGAGAAAAGGGGATAGGAATCATTGATTTTAGGCGATATAAGAAGGCGCTAAACTCAATAATTTAGTGATACCTGCTGGATTTTGACCTCCTGCCGTAGCTAGGAAGGGTTGACCACCGCCACCACCTTGTACCTCTTTCGCTAATTCGCGAATGATTTTCCCAGCATCTAAGCCTTTGCTTTCAACTAACGCTTTTGAAATAGAAATCGCTAAACTAGCTTTTCCTTCTATCTCAGCCGCTAAAAGAACGAATAGGTTGTCTTGATTTTCTTGTAAATCAAAAGCCAAGTTCTTCAATGCGTCAGCCGTAGGTGCTGAGACCTGTTTGATGATCGATGAAACAGGTCCAGTAACCACTTCTTTCAATAGTTCAGTCTTCAAACCAGAAATCTCTTTCTGCTGATAAGCTGCAACCGTTTTCTGTAGGCTTGAATTGTTTTCTAATATAGTGGCAACCGCTTTAATTAGATCTTTAGGCGCTTTTAAAAGCTCATTGATTTCATTCAATAGGGCTTCTTGTTCGCTTAATAATTCGTATGCCTTCTGAGAAGTAATCGCTTCAATACGACGTACACCCGTAGCTACGGAACTTTCTGAAGTGATTTTGAATAAACCGATCTCTCCAGTCGATGGTACGTGTGTACCACCACAAAGTTCAACTGAGAAGTTTTTATCGAAGGTAATAACCCGAACAAAATCGCCATATTTTTCGCCAAATAAGGCCATAGCACCTTTGTTCTTCGCTTCAGCGATCGGAACATTACGTTCTTCTAATAAGGGAATGTTTTCAGCAATCTTCCCGTTGACAATCTGTTCGATTTGCTTGATTTCCTCGTCTGTTACTTTTTGGAAGTGAGAGAAGTCAAAACGCAATAAATCTTCATTTACTAAGCTACCTTTCTGCGCAACGTGCTTGCCTAATACTTCTTGTAAAGCCGCTTGCATTAAGTGAGTTGCGCTATGATGATGCGTAACGGCACGTCTACGTAGAGTTGAAATACGTACTTTCACTGGTTCACTCGCTAAGTTTTCGATACGAGCATCGGTTAAGATATGCACGATCAAATCGTTCTCTTTCTTTGTATCGATAACTGAAAGTGAAATGCCCGATTTTTGGAATTCAAAAACTCCCGTATCACCTACTTGTCCACCTGATTCGGCATAGAATGGAGTAGTTTCCAATACGACTTTGTATTGAATACCTGCTTTATTTTGAATCTTTTGGTATTTTAAAACCTGTGTTTCTGTTTCGTCAGAATCGTATCCGATGAAACTAACTTCATCGCCTTCATTCACGATTACCCAATCTTCTGCACTCGCCCCCGCATCTTTGCGTGAACGTTCTTTCTGCGCTTTCAATGCAGCATTAAATCCTGGCTCATCGATATCTAATCCTTTTTCGCGTGCGATTAAAGCTGTTAAATCGACTGGGAATCCGTAGGTATCGTTTAATTCAAATACATCTTCGCCTGACAATACCTTACCAGAGCAATCTTCCATCAATTTATCTAAACGAATTAATCCTGTCGACAGCGTACGAAGGAAAGATACTTCCTCTTCGTAAATCACTTTAGCGACAAAGGCTTCCTGAGAGATTAACTCATCAAAAACACCCTTGAATTGCTGTGCTAATCCCGGAATTAATAAGTGTAAGAAAGGTTCTTTGAAGTCCAAATAGGTATAACCATAGCGCACCGCACGGCGTAAAATGCGACGGATGACATAGCCCGCTTTGTTATTAGAAGGTAATTGTCCATCAGCTATCGTAAAGGCAATCGCACGAATGTGATCTGCAATCACGCGCATCGCGATATCAGCCCATTTCTCTTCTCCGTATTTCTTGCCACTCTTTTCAGCAATGTATTGAATAGTACCTTGGAATACATCCGTATCGTAATTCGATTGCTTTCCTTGAATCGCCATACATAGACGCTCAAAGCCCATTCCTGTATCCACGTGCTTGTTTGGAAGTGGAACTAAAGATCCATCTGCCATCCGCTCAAACTGCATAAACACGTTATTCCAAATCTCTACCACTTGGGGATGATCTGCATTCACTAGGCTTTTGCCCGGAATAGAATCCACTTCATCCTGGTTTCTCAAATCGATATGTATCTCAGAGCAAGGTCCGCAAGGTCCGGTTTCACCCATTTCCCAGAAGTTATCCTTCTTGTTTCCGTAAATAATACGGTCCTCTCCCACAATCGCCTTCCAAATATCAAATGCCTCTTGATCGAAGGGTACACCGTCTTTTTTATCTCCCTCAAAGACCGAAACATAGATGCGGTCTTTCGGTAATTTAAATACCTCCGTTAATAACTCCCATGACCAAGTAAGCGCCTCTTGTTTGAAATAATCACCAAAAGACCAGTTACCTAACATCTCAAACATGGTGTGGTGGTAGGTATCAAATCCTACATCCTCTAGGTCATTGTGCTTTCCTGAAACACGAAGGCATTTTTGGGTATCCGCAATTCTCTTCGATGGCGGCGTACCGTTTCCTAAGAAAAAATCTTTGAACTGAGCCATCCCTGAATTATTGAATAAAAGGGTAGGGTCATTTTTTGCCACCAAAGGAGCAGAAGGAACAATTAAATGGCCTTTTGATTGAAAGAAATCCAAAAATTGTTGACGTATCTCAGAAGAGGTCATGCGTTTTATTGTAAAATGAATGGAACCTTTGTAGTTTTACTTAGGCACCTGTAAAAAGGAATTACAAAATTAAGTCTATTTTTTGAAGAAGCCCATTTTGGGTTTAAAATTATTGATGGAATTAAGCAAGCAATATTATTCTATTTCCGAGGTAGCAGCCATCTTCAAGGTGAATACCTCCAAAATTCGCTATTGGGAGACTCAATTCCCTCACCTATCTCCTAAAAGAGCCGGTTCTGGTATTCGTAAATACACCCCCTCTGACATCGAAAAAATCAAGATCTTGGTTAATCTAATCGATGAACGAGGCTTAACCATCGAGGGTGCAAAGCAAGCATTAAATTTCCAAGGAAAAGAAAAAAATCCCCATCAAAACATCATTAATCAACTAACTGATATTCGTGATTTTTTACAAGGGATGAAGGCAGATTTAGACTTAGAATAAGCGTAGGTTTCGGAAAAATCATCCGATGAAAACCACGTATCCGCCTCAAGTTTATCAAATAGCGCTCACCTATCTACCAGACGTAGGTCCCGTCAAAGGCCGCAAACTAGCCTCATTTTATCCCCATCTTTCAGATATATTTCGATTAGCAGCTTTTAGTCAGTCCGCTGCCGCTGTTTTAAAGGAAGCCTATAAAACGTATCTAATTTGCGAAGAAGATCAAGTAGAAATTCTTTATTTCGAAAATGCTGATTTCCCACAACGTTTAAAACATCTCTATGATTCACCTTTGGTTCTTTTTAAAAAAGGGCCAGTGGATATAAATAGTCATCGCCTGGTTGCCGTCGTGGGTACGCGACATGCGAGTGATGTGGGCAAAAAAGTGACGGCTGATCTCGTTCAGGCCGCCCGTAAAGATGAGGTTGTTCTCGTTAGTGGATTTGCTAGAGGTATTGACATTGCGCTTCACAAGGCTTGCATTGAAAACAAGGTTCCAACCATTGCGGTTTTAGCAGGCGGATTTAGGCATATTTATCCATTGGAAAATGGGTCTTTTGTTCAACCTATTTTGCAAAATGGAGCGCTGCTTTCTGAATATGCGCCTCATATTCCACCTACTGCTTATCATTTCCCGGTTCGAAATCGAATTATCGCGGGTATTTCAGATGCAACGGTCATCGTAGAGGCGGCAGAAAAAGGAGGGGCATTGATTACAGCTGATTATGCATTTAACTATGATCGAAATGTGTTTGCTGTCCCAGGAAGTTTAAATCGTCCGTTCTCAATTGGCTGCAATCAACTAATCAGAAGTAATAAAGCGATGATTTACACCTCCTGGGAAGATTTGATGCAAGAGTTAAATTGGCAAAAAGCAGCTGATAGACTCGCTTTACACCCTGATCTAGGACAAAAATTATTCACCTTAAACGAGTCCGCCGTATTGTCCCTTTTACACCGAGAAGGACAATTGTCTTTTAACGACTTAGCCTATCGTTCGGAAATCGAGCAAACGGATTTATCATTAATACTGCTAAACTTAGCCCTGATGGGTATGATTCAGCCTACTAATGGTGATGGATATATGTTGGTTTGATTATTTTCTCCAAGTGCTAGGAGAAATTCGCCAATCTTGAAGCGTTAAAAGCTGTGTTTCAGTCACGTAATCTAATTTCACAGCCTCTTCAATAAGCGCATTATAATCACTTAAAGTGTATAATGGAATGTTAGCATTCTTGAAGTTTTCAGTCGCAATTTCGAAACCGTAGGTAAAAATCGCTACCATGCCTAATACTTCGACGCCAGCCTCACGTAGTGCCTCTGCTGCTTTTAAGGAGCTACCTCCCGTGGAGATAAGGTCTTCGATTAAGACCACTTTTTGGCCTTTTTCAATTTTACCCTCAATTTGATTTCCCATTCCATGTTTTTTAGGCTCAGGACGAACATAACAGAAAGGAAGATCTAAGAAATCTGATACAAGTGCACCTTGAGCAATACCAGCTGTTGCCACACCTGCGATGATATCAACTTGAGGGAAATAAGCCTTAACTGCGGCAGAAAGGCAATTTTTAATGTAAGTGCGAACCTCAGGAAAAGATAAGGATACGCGATTGTCGCAATAAATAGGAGAATTCCATCCAGATGCCCAAATAAAAGGTTGATCTGGGCGTAATTGAATTGCTTGGATCTTTAAAAGGTGTTGGGATACTTCTTGTGGAATTGTCAAATTTTGCATAAGGGGCGATTGTTATTTATTATTTACAAAAATAATTTATTCAGTTTATCTTTCACTATTTAATTCTATTTTTGCCTCACAAAATTGAAAAGATGGTAATTTTTATTGATGATCGACCGATCAGAATCGTGAAGAAGAAAGAGTTAGGTGCGATTCCATCTAAAGAGGATTTTGATTTAGTCCTGGATGCTCGACTTTCTCCCTTGAAAGTGGAGAATTTCAGTGGACATACCTGTATCATTAATGCTAGTATTGAGCAAGTTGAGAAGATGTTAATGAATCTTCATGCTAAATCTGGTGTTCATTTCCATGCGCTTTATATTATCGTTGATGATCGTAAGACCTATAAATCACGCATTATCAAGATGTACTCTTTAGTTGAAGCAGCTGGGGGTGTGGTGGTTAATCAACAACAAGAAGTCTTATGGATGTTTCGTTTAGGTAAATGGGATTTGCCAAAAGGAAAGTTAGAAAAGAACGAGAAATTCGAAGCTGCGGCCGTTAGAGAGGTGGAGGAAGAATGCAATGTGAAAGCTGAATTAGGTAATAAGATTTGTACTACATACCATACCTATACACACAAAAACAAGTTAGTCTTGAAGAAAACGCGTTGGTATGCGATGAAGACTAATTTTACAGGGAAATTAATCCCACAAATCGAAGAAGGAATCGAAAAGGTAGAGTGGCTAAATGAGAAGAAGCAAATTCAGGCGCTCACAAATACGTATTCATCCATACGTTATGTCATCGAGAAGTCTAAATTAATCTAAGCTATACGGGAGGTATTGGTCCACAGGACTTCCATAACGGTGTAAATCGCGGATAATCGTCGAGCTGATTGGAGCTAGATGTGGAGAAGTGATTAAGAATACCGTTTCTAGTTCATTGTGAATGTGTCTATTCACTTGTGAAATGGAGTTTTCGTATTCGAAATCTGTCGTATTTCGTAATCCTCTGACAATAAATTTGGCTCCATATTCATGAGCTACATTGGCTGTAAGATTTTGATAGGTCACCACACTTACAGGTTTTCCTTCGAATGTTTTACGAATATATTCTTCCATTTTAGCCAAAGGGAAGTAACGTGATTTAGAGGAGTTTTGTCCTATGCCGATAATTACCTCGTCAAAAAGCGCTAATGCTCTCAACACAATATCTTCATGTCCTTTCGTAAATGGATCAAACGAACCAGGGAAAAATGCTTTTTTAGGATGAGACATAAGGGATTTGATAAAGGTGAGCATCTGAAATTTCTTGTGATCCTTCTACCAAAAGGGGAGGATACAAATTCCAGTTTAATGAAAAGGCGTCACGGATAGATTGTAAATAAAAGGCTAATTCAATGGAGCTTTCAAAGGGGAATACATTCGCTAATTGTAATTTTTGAGACTGATAAAGACTCGCAAAAGCTAAATTACCGAAAACAAACAGCGTTAATTGCTGCTCCTTCTTCACCAAACATTTTGCCAGTAGGTGAGTATATTCAATTTTCGCAAAGGGGAAATGCGCTGAAATAAGGTCTTTCCAGTCGCTTGGGACTAAAAAAACAAGATTGGCTCCTTCCTGTTCTATAGTTTGAACGTGAATCTCTTTTCCCACCAAGGCATTTTCTCCCAGTGCTTTCTCTAAAAATCCTAAGCGGTAAGTGACCGAATCGTAGCTCTGCGGAATGAGTAAGAAATGTTCATTAGAAATTTCAATCTGAACGGAAACAATACGGGGATCCTTCTTCGGTTGAGCTTGTAATTGCTCCCGAAAATTCTCCGCACTTAGTCGAAGCTGCAAGGTTTCACTTGAAATCGAAGGATCCATAGTCTAATATTCGATTCGAAATTGCAAAAAAAATATGATAATCGCCTTCAAAATTAGTAATTTTGCACCCTATTTAATCCAGCTCCTATGTTGCAAGTATCTAATGTGTCCCTTCGTTTTGGGAAAAGAGTTCTTTTTGAAGAAGTGAATATCAAGTTTACCGAGGGTAACTGTTATGGTTTAATCGGTGCAAATGGGGCCGGAAAATCGACCTTCTTAAAGATTTTATCGGGTGAAATTGAATCGCAAACAGGTTCTGTTTCGATGAATCCAGGAGAACGTATGTCGATTTTGAAGCAAAATCATTTCGAATACGAGGAGGTAGAAGTGTTGCAGACGGTCATTATGGGTAATAAACGCCTATATGACATTATGTTAGAGAAGGATGCGATTTATTTGAAAGAGGATTTCACAGAAGAGGATGGAAATAAAGCGGCAGATTTAGAAGCAGAGTTTGCAGAATTGAATGGATGGGAAGCGGAGTCGGAGGCAGGTTCATTGCTTAGTGGTTTAGGTATCGCTGCAGATTTACATTATACTTTATTGAAAGATTTAAATGGATCTGACAAAGTAAAGGTTTTATTAGCTCAAGCTTTATTCGGTAACCCGGATATTCTGTTATTAGATGAGCCTACGAATAACTTGGATATTGATTCCATTTTATGGTTAGAGGGCTATTTGATGAACTTCAAAAATACGGTGATCGTGGTTTCTCACGATCGTCACTTCTTGGATAATGTGTGTACACACATCGCTGACTTAGATTTTGGTAAGATTCAATTATATGGTGGTACCTATACTTTCTGGTATGAATCATCACAATTAGCTGCTCGTCAGCGTGCGGATCAAAACAAAAAGACGGATGAAAAGCGCAAGGAATTAGAAGAATTTATTCGTCGATTCTCGGCTAACGTAGCGAAGTCGAAACAAGCGACTTCTCGTCAAAAAATGTTGGATAAACTGCAAGTGGATGACATCAAGCCATCTTCTCGTAAGTATCCCTTCATTAATTTCAAGCCTGAAAGAGAGGCCGGTGATCAATTATTAAGTGTAGAGAATTTATCTGCTACAACAGAAGATGGCGCTCCGTTATTTACGAATCTTTCGTTTACCATTAATAAAGGGGATAAAGTGGCCTTATTAGCTAAGGACTCCTTAGCCATCACCGCCTTATTAGACATTCTTGCGGGTGAAAACACGAATTTCACAGGTGAATTTAAATGGGGAGTAACGACGACTCAGACATATTTGCCTAATGATAATGCCAAATACTTCGAGGATGATTCCTTGAATCTAGTGGATTGGTTACGTCAATATTCGACGGAGAAAGATGAAAGTTTCATCCGTGGATTCTTAGGTCGAATGTTATTCTCAGGAGATGAGGCATTGAAAAAGTGTACCGTAATCTCAGGAGGTGAAAAACAACGTTGCATGTTCTCGCGCATGATGTTATCGGGTGCGAATGTATTGTTGTTTGATGAGCCTACGAATCACTTGGACTTAGAATCAATCACTGCCTTGAACAATGGTATGATTGAATTCCCAGGAACGATGTTGTTTACTTGCCATGACCACCAATTAACGAATACGGTGGCTAATCGCGTGATTGAAATCGGATCTAAAGGTCAATTAGATAAGTTAATGACTTATGATGAGTTTATTACTGATCCTGCGGTGAAAGCCCAAAGAGCAGCTTTGAAATAATTTACTTTAACAATAAAAAAGGCCAGCACGAAAGCGCTGGCCTTTTTTATTTATCGAATTCGCTAGATTACAAGATAAATCTGGTCGATAAGAAGTTCGATTGTTGGTTCTCAACGATCGCATTCACGATGTCCTTATTCGATTGAGTCGCTTTTGTAGCCACTACCGTACGAATAGAGAAAGAACGTAAGGCCGCAGTTACTGATAAAGTACCTTCTGCAGAGTCTTTACGCCCTGTGAACGGGAAGGAGTCTGGTCCACGTTGACATTGTGCATTGATGTTTACACGAGAAACTTGATTCACGGTGGCATCAATCAATTCAGAGATTTGGTTTACATCCGTACCAAAAATAGCCACTTGCTGACCATGTGATGATTCATGGATATAATCAATCGGCTCGTCTAAGTTTTCAAAAGGTACAACAGGAACTACGGGTCCAAATTGCTCCTCATGCCAAACCTTCATCTTGCTAGTTACAGGATATAATAAAGCTGGGAAGAAGATCGATTTGAAATTCTCACCCCCATGCTCATTCATCACTTTCGCGCCATGCAACTTCGCATCTTCGATTAATTCTGTTAGATAAGCTGGTTTATTAGGCTCAGGAAGTGGAGTGATTTGCACACCAGGCTCCCACATCATACCTAATTTCAACGCTTCAATCTTTTTAGCTAAACCTTCATTGAATTTATCTGCAAGGGATTTGTGAACAAAGATGATTTTAACGGCGGTACAACGTTGTCCATTAAAGGATAGCGATCCTAAAAGACACTCATTGATGGCTGAATCTAAGTCTGCGCTTTCGGTTACAATCGCCGCATTCTTTGCATCAAGTCCTAAGATGGCACGTAGACGATTCACTTTCGGGTGCATCTTTTTTAACTTATCCGCCACTTTAGATGAACCGATTAACGTTAATACATCGATTTTACCTGATTCCATTAATTGAGGGATAATCGAGTTTCCGCGACCATATAAGGTGTTGATAACACCGGCTGGGAATGAATCTTTAAATGCCTCTAATAATGGGTAGTGTAATAAGGTACCGTGTTTCGGTGGTTTGAATAAAACAATGTTACCCATAATTAGGGCAGGAATTAGGGTGGTAAAGGTTTCATTCAAAGGATAATTGAATGGTCCCATACAAAGAACAACTCCTAATGGAGAACGTCTTACTTGGCCGATGATTCCTTCTTCGATTAAGAAAGTGGAGGAATTGCGGTCGATATCTTTTAAGGCACCGATGGTGTCATAAATGTATTGAACAGTACGATCAAATTCTTTTTGAGAATCGCCTAAGGATTTACCGATTTCCCACATTAATAATTTGACTACCTCATCGCGCTTTTGAATCATTTTTTGTGTGAATTTCTCCACACACTCGATTCTTTGCGCAACGGTCATTGAAGGCCATTCGCCACGACCATTTGAGTAAGCTTTTACGCCAGCATACAAAACTTCCATGGCATCTGCCGCATCCGTAATTGGATAGGAGCCGATTCGTTTTTGTTCAAATCCATTGTCGGTTTTTACATAGATAGGAGACCAAACGTCTTGCGTTTTACCTTTCCATTGACGCATCTCTCCATTGACCAGGTATTCTTTTTGCTCGATGGGTTGCGTTAAATCGTACTCTTTGGGGATTTGTCCGGCTGATGGGAACAAGTTCTGTAAATTGTTTTCTGGCATTGTCTTGCGTATTAATTTTTACAAATCTCCGGAATTAGCACATTTCAAATAAAAGACAGAATCTATTATTTAAATAGTACCATGTTTTTCCGGTTATTTACAAATATAAAGACGAATACTTGCCCTTATTACTCCTTTTTTAGAGGATATTTTCTTCGGATTTTGTTAATAATGAACTTGTTTTGTTCCGTGAAACTAGCAGGATGCAGAAGATTATATGCGCTAGACCAAGCTTGAAACAAGGCAGGATCTCCACCTGAAAAGCTAGTGGAACAAATATTTTTCTGAACTAAATAGTCGCTAAATTCCATAGGTCCAAGCTTGTTTTTTCTTCCACAATAGTAGGAAAGCGAGTAAAGATAATAATCCAGCGATTAAAAAAGGAATGGGAATGTGATTTGGAATTCCTTGGTAGATTTCTCCAGATACATAGGCGCCTATTCCGATTCCTGCCTCTAAAGCGATATACATCGTCGCCATCGCTCGTCCCATGTGTTTTTTGTCGCCTAAATCATTCGTCCAAGCGGCAAGTGTAGGTGTATTGAAACCCCAGGCGATCCCATAAATGATGGCTGATATAATCATCAGATAGGAATTAGCGGAGAATACTAATAAAAACATCGATAGGCTTAACATGAAACAGCCAAAAATCAGCACGGGAATTCGTCCATATTGATCGGATGCCTTTGAAAAGAAGAAACGAATAACAATGGAAGAGACGGTGTAAATGGTAAAATATAAGCCCTTATTTGTCCACCCTACAATTTTGGAGGTATCAGGGATTAAGGTGATCATTGCTCCCGCTGAAAAGGAAACGAATAACATGATCCAAAATACCGGTATTATTTTAGGCTCAAAAACATCTTTCCACCCGATACGAAACAGGGATAGTTTTAACCGGGATTTCATCGTAGGAGGTAAAGTTTCCTTCATCCGACTCAAAATGAGGATGGAGGCTAAAGCGAAAACGGAGGAGATGTAGAACATTTGGTCTAAACCATAAGTTGAAGCTAAAAAACTTCCTATCGCTGGACCTATAGACATCCCAGTCGCGGTGAAGATCCCTAAACTTCCTTGAGCTTCGCCTCTTCGATCCTCTGGGATCACATCAGCCACATAGGCTGCGGTCGCTGTGGGTTTAGTCCCCGTAGACATGCCATGAATAAAGCGGAGAAACAAAAATCCCTGAACCGTATGTAATAGGGGGTAAAGTCCTCCACAAATGAAACAAACTAAGGAACCGAAGGCCATGATGGGAATCCGACCCACGTGATCAGTCAATTTACCAGAAAAGGGTCTAGAAAGGCCAGCGGCTAGTGTAAATAAAGCAATGGTATATCCGATGTACTCTTTGCCACCCAAGCTAGCTAAATAATCAGGAAGCTCCGGGATAATCATGGAGAAACTCGCCGAAAACAAGAAATTACTCAGGCAAAGTAAGAAGAACGATAAAGTATACAATGACGGTTTAGTCTCAGCCATTTACAAATCCTCTTCTAAAATGGTGGATATCTCCTTTTTATTTAAGCCCAATAAGAAAGCCGGAAGTAAGATTAAATTACAAATCATGGCCATCAAAAGTGTCACAGAAACTAATATCCCAAGTGCCTGAGTCCCTTTAAATGTCGACGCTGTGAAGATGAAGAACCCAAAAAACAGAATCATCGCTGTATAAAACATAGAAACGCCTGTCTTTAAAATGGTAGTCTGTACCGCTTTTTGGATGTTTTTATTATTTTTCCCCCATTCTTCTTTGTAGCGAGTTAGGAAATAAATAGTCCCATCACTGGAAATACCAAAGGCAATTGAGAAGATTAAAATGGTGCTTGGTTTTAACGCAATCCCAAAATAACCCATTAAGCCTGCAGTAATGATCAAAGGGATTAAACTAGGTAGGGTAGAGATCAAGACCATTTTCCAAGACCTAAATAGTAGTGCCATCAAAATACAGATTAACACAATGGCTGTAATCGTACTTTCGATGAGGTTGACTTGCAAATACTCTGTTTGGAAAGCATAAATAACCGAATTACCTGTTACATCTGCTTGATATCCTCGCTTATCACCTTTTTGCAGTAGCTCCCCCGTTTCGATATCTGTTCTGAAAATGCTATCGATTTTAGGTTGAATTTCATCAAATAAAGCCCTAGTCCGTACGGTTCCGGCATCTTGCATTTGGAAACTAACCCGAGTGAAGCGTTGTTCATTGTCTAAGAATCCCGAGAATAAATTGTTTCTGCCATTCAAGCTGGATTCGAAATCCTTTAATTTAGCTAACTCATCAATCCCTGGCAAAGTGAAATACTTTGGATCCCCCCCTCTGTAGACCTGATACAAGTATTTAGTGGCCGTTAAAATGGAAAGTCCTTGAGTGAATTCCGGGTATTTAGCGATTAACTTTTCTGTTCTCTTGATTTTTGCCAAAAGCTCAGGTGTCAATGCCCGTCCTTTTTCAAAAGCATCAATATTGATCTCAAATGGCATCACCCCCTTAAATCGGTCTTCCACAAACTTTAAATCCGTATAGATCGCATTATCACGAGGTAAATCATCCACAATGTAGCCTACAGCTTGGATTTTAGTCAATCCATAAAAGGAGATAACGAGTACAATGGAGATGAAACCATAGATGAATTTTCTGTGGTGTAAAACCCACACATCTACTCGATTCAAGAATTTATTTACACGAACAGACTCAAAATGGGCCAAATCTTTCTTCTGTGGAGGTGCCAAGAAACTGAAGAATATGGGAATGAGAACCAGCGAGATGAAGAAGGTGATCATCACATTTAAGGCAGCTACCACACCAAATTCAACTAATAACGCTGAACCCGTAAACGCAAACACTCCAAATCCAATGGAGGTAGTTAAGTTCGCTAAAAACAAGGTTCTTCCTACCTTGGAAGCACTTTCTATCAAGGATTCTTCTTTTGATTTTCCTGCTAAATACGTCTCGTGGTATTTGTTCAGTAGGAAGATGACATTTGGGATACCTATCACCACAATCAGCGGAGGAATTAATCCAGATAATAAGGTGATCTTAAATCCAAAGAATACAATCGTTGCCAAAGAGGCAATAATTCCTACTAATACAACGATATTCGCAAAGAATACCACTTGCAAAGAGCGGAAGAAGAAAAGTAAAATAAGTGAAGTAACTAAGATGGCTAGCCCTAAAAATAGACTTAACTCTTTCGTCACTTGTGAAGTATATTCTGTTCGAATGAAGGGCATACCCGTCATGTGAACCGTATGCTTCATTTTTGCTTGGTATTGCTCTCCTAGTGCCTTTATGTTTTTCACCAAGGTAATCCTCCCTTTATCATTGATTACTTTCTGATCTAGGGTGATAAGGAGCAGATGTGTCTTTAAATCTTCTGTATAAAGGAAGTTCTTGTAGATGGGAAGATTGCCTAATTGAGTTTTAAATTGACTCAGATTCTCCTCATTAAGTACGGCAGTTGAATCGAGTAATAAACGAGTTTTGAATTTCTTCTCAGTCGAATCAAGGTATAATTCAGGTAAAGTAGCCAGCGAAAGGACGTTCTTAATTCCAGGCTGTTTTTTTACTGCTGAACTTAACTCACGCCAAGCTTTGAATTCTTCGGGGCTGAAAATTTGATCGTTTTCTACGGCGATAACCATAACGGCGCCATCTTCGCCATATTTCTTCTTGAATCCCTCGTATAACTGAAAACGCTCGTCTGTTTTTGGAAGGATTTTAGCTAATTCATAGCTCAACTGAATCTGACTCGCCTTGAAACCTAATCCAATAGTTAGTAATAGGATAAATCCCAATAAGGGGAATTTATAGCGAAGGATGCTTTTTCCAATCCAGTCCCAAGTGTTTTTCATATTATTTAAGTAGGACCTCAGCTAAGTCTAAATCCTCAGGCGTGGTGATTTTAATATTTCGATAGGAGCCTTCTACTAGGTTAATTTTAACTCCGATAGACTCCACAACGCGAGCGTCGTCTGTAAAATCTGTTGAATAATCTTGTTTGAAAGCTGTTTTCAATTCTTTCAAAGTGAAAATTTGTGGCGTTTGTATCAAACGAATGGACTCTCGATTTAAGTGTTCGAATCCAGCTTTCTCCGTAGAATAAAAACGAACAGAATCTTTTGACGCCACGGCTAAAACCGCATTTCCTTTAGTAGCTGCTTCTTGAAAGCTAGCTGAAATTAATTCAGGTTCAATAATAGGACGAACCCCATCATGAATGGCCACGATTCCTTCACCCTCTAATGCCTCTATGGCATTTTTGCTGCTTTGGAATCTAGAATCACCCCCTTCGACTAATCGATGAGTTATTTCAGGTAATTTGCTAATGATGGATTTCCAGTAGTCAAACTGTTCCGCTGGCAAGACAACAAGTAGTTCAGTCTTGGGGTCTGCTTTGTGGAAGGCTGCCAGAGTGTGATATAAGACGGGTTTGCCTTGTAAAAGCAGAAATTGCTTAGGAATCGTACTATTCATACGTTGGCCGGAGCCCCCTGCAACAATGATGGCAAATTTTTTCAAAGCAAACCCGATTAATTCTATTAGATGATTAACATCACATCACCATACGAGAAGAAACGGTATTTCTCCTTGATAGCTTGTTTATACGCCTCTGTGATTAATTCATGTCCACCAAAAGCCGAAGCCATCATTAATAGAATCGATTCTGGTAAATGGAAATTAGTCAATAAAGCCGTTGGGATTTTGAACTCGTACGGAGGGAAGATAAACTTATCTGTCCAGCTATTAATTGGTTTTAAATGACCAGAAGCAGAAACAGATGATTCTAATGCTTTCATTACGGTTGTTCCTACCGCCAAAACTTGTTTTTTGTTATCGATTGCCTCGTTCACATAATTACAAGTTGCCTCATTAATCATGAAGTGCTCTGAATCCGTTTTGTGTTTGGTCAAATCCTCTACATCTACCTGACGGAAAGTACCTAAACCCACGTGTAATGTAATAGGAGTGAATTGAGCGCCGTTTAATTCCATGCGCTTCATCACAATTTTTGAGAAGTGTAAACCCGCTGTTGGAGCTGCTACTGCACCTACGTGCTCAGCATAAATGGTTTGGAAACGATCACGGTCATCCTCAGTTGCCGCTCTTTTGAAACGAATCTCATCTGGAAGTGGTGTTTCACCTAATTCGTGAATCGCCTGCATTAATGCATCATGATCGCCATCATACAAGAAACGAATCGTACGTCCACGAGAAGTCGTGTTATCAATTACCTCTGCAACTAGGTCAGAATCACCGAAATATAATTTATTACCCACACGAATTTTACGTGCTGGATCTACTAATACGTCCCAAAGACGGTGTTCTCTATTTAGCTCTCTCAATAAAAATACCTCAATCTGAGCCCCTGTTTTCTCTTTATTGCCGTATAAACGTGCTGGAAAAACTTTTGTATTGTTTGTCACTAACACATCACCTTCACCAAAATAATCAATGATATCTGTGAATTTCTTGTGTTCAATCGTCTTGTTCTTACGGTTCACTACCATCATGCGCGCATCTTCGCGATTTTCGGTAGGATTAAGGGCAATTAAGTTTTGGGGTAAATCAAATCTGAATTCAGATAATTTCATTCTCAGAGGGGTTGAATTTTTATAATTTACAAATATACCATATTGAAGGGGGGCTTGTCAAGGTAAATTTTTGAAACAATACAAAATCTACGTAGTTTAGCCATTTAAGACAGATAAGGCATGAAAAAAGTTTCGATATTTTGGTTTAGACGTGATTTACGTATAGAAGACAATCATGGATTATTCCAAGCCTTGTCATCAGACGTATCCGTTCTACCGCTCTTTATTTTTGATACAAACATATTAGATCGTTTGCCTTCGAAAAAAGACGGTCGTGTAGAGTTCATACACCAGGCACTGGAAGTGATTAACACGCAAATTGGTGGACATCTTTGTGTAAAATACGGCGATCCTTTGACCATATTCCGTTCTTTGTTCACTGAATGGGAGGTGGTAAAAGTATACACAAACCACGATTATGAACGGTATGGTATTGATAGAGATGCTAAAATCAAAGGCTTAGCTCAAGAAAAGGGAGTGGAATTCGAGACCTTTAAGGATCAGGTGGTGTTTGAAAAGGACGAAGTGCTTTCAGGGGCTGGTACTCCTTACACCGTCTTTACCCCTTATTCAAGGAAATGGAAGGCATTGTTACAAGAGACAGTATTGCCTAATTTTCCTTCTGCTACGATTTCAAATTACGTTGATGATACATTCAACATTCCCAGCTTAACTGATATCGGTTTTCAGCCCTCAGGCTTGGTATTTCCTGGCCTTCAAGTTCAGGATGAATTGATTGAGTCCTATGCTCAGGATCGTGATTTTCCAGCGAAACCTGGCACCTCTAGACTCTCGGTTCATTTGCGATTTGGTACCCTATCGATTCGATCTTTAGTTCGCAGAGCACTAGGGAAATCTGAGGTCTGGCTGAATGAGCTGATTTGGCGTGATTTCTACTTTAATATTCTGCATCATTTTCCGCATATTTCAGAAGGGCATTCGTTCAGAAAAGAATACGATCGAATGAATTGGCGTAATAATGAAGTGGAGTTCAAAGCTTGGTGCGAAGGGAAAACAGGTTATCCAATTGTGGATGCTGGAATGCGAGAATTAAATGCCACCGGTTTTATGCACAATCGTGTTCGAATGATTGTCGCAAGTTTTTTAGTGAAGCATTTGCTAATTGATTGGCGTTGGGGTGAAGCTTATTTTGCAGAGAAATTATTGGATTTCGATTTTGCAGCAAATAATGGGGGATGGCAGTGGGCAGCCGGATCTGGTTGTGATGCGGCTCCATATTTCCGGGTTTTTAATCCGACTTTGCAGACTCAGAAGTTTGATCAGTCTTTGGCCTACATCAAAAAATGGGTTCCTGAATTGCAAGAATTAACCTATCCGGCACCGATTGTGAATCATGAATTTGCCAGAGGACGCGTGTTAGAGGCTTATAAAGTAGCCTTAGGGAAATAAATCTTTTTTCCTTGGATACTATAGTCCATGAGGTCGATGGTTAGGAAACCTATTTTTAGATTCACCTGAACCTTCAGGGGTACCTGGTATTCATCGTCACTAATCCACAAGCGAATGGCATCCTCTTCCTTAAATAGGTTGTTTTTCGGTAACAAAATGTTGGTTTTGATACTTGCTTTTTTGCCTGCCTCAGTCTCAATCGTTTCTTTAGATCGAACAACCAGGACTAATTCATAAATTTTACTATCCACTAGTACTTGTGATGACCAACGTGAGCCTGGTTTTTTCTCCGATACAGGTTTGCTACGTAAGAAATAATAGGCTGAAATAAGATCTAACAGGTCTTTAGGGCCATTGATGGTGGAGGTTACGGGTTTGTTTTGTGGTGAGGTGATACGCGCGAAACCTTTGTCCATTTGATATAAAACGGTTTCTTCCTTGCGGTAGCGGCCCTCTTTTTTGCGCATTTCTGTTTTTACGGGCAAAAGGGTTTCCGTATCGATTTGTGCAGACCAGTAATCTCTTAAAGGACTAAATAATTCAAGTACCCCCGTGGTTTTGCCTTCTATTTCGACCTTGCGTAAGGTCTGATCTCCCCAGGGACTCGTTCCAGGGCTACTTTTTATAGTAGCTTCAGCGGCATTAATGAATCCTAAATGAATCCGGTATTTTAAACTTTCTCCAGCTAGTAAGGGACTATTTTGTTGGCCTAATAGGCTCAAAATAGAACTGAAGAAAAGTAAAATAACAAGAGTCTGATTTTTCATGCCAAAGCTCAATTAATTATCAATTGTTTGTATAAAAAATTAGTGGCAATTTTCTATTTTTGTATAGGCCAAACGATAAGACAAATATACTCGATTGCCCCTTAAATTTTAGATAAAAAACGAAAATGGCGAAACAAGCTAGTGATGCGCAAGGCCTGGCGGCTGAAAAGTTAAAAGCTTTACAAACTACGTTAGAAAAATTAGATAAAGCGTATGGTAAAGGTACCGTAATGCGATTGTCTGATAGTAAAGTAATGGATGTGCCTGTTATTTCAACAGGATCATTAGGATTAGATTTAGCCTTGGGAATCGGTGGTGTACCTAGAGGACGTGTCGTTGAAATCTACGGACCAGAGTCTTCTGGTAAAACTACACTTACTTTGCACATGATCGCTGAAGCTCAGAAGGCTGGAGGTCTAGCAGCTTTTGTGGATGCAGAACATGCTTTTGATCGTTCATATGCTGAGAAATTAGGAATCGATTGTGAAAACCTATTGATTTCTCAACCGGATAATGGAGAGCAAGCCTTAGAAATTGCTGAACATCTTATTTCTTCTGGCGCAATTGATATTATTGTTATTGACTCGGTGGCTGCCTTAGTTCCTAAAGCGGAGATCGAAGGGGAGATGGGAGATTCTAAAATGGGTCTTCAGGCTCGATTAATGTCACAAGCTTTACGTAAGCTAACGGGAACCATCAATAAAACGGGTTGTTGCTGTATTTTTATTAACCAATTGCGTGATAAAATCGGTGTGATGTTCGGATCCCCAGAAACAACTACTGGTGGTAATGCATTGAAATTCTATGCCTCAGTACGTTTGGATATTCGACGCGCAGGTCAAATCAAGGAAAGTGCAGACTCGATCACAGGTAACAGAACGCGTGTTAAGGTTGTGAAGAATAAATTAGCTCCTCCTTTCAAGGTGGTTGAATTTGATATCATGTACGGAGAAGGTATTTCTAAAGCAGGCGAAATCCTTGATTTAGGGGTAGACTTAGATGTAATTGATAAGTCAGGTTCTTGGTTCTCTTATAATGGAAATCGCTTAGGTCAAGGTCGCGATGCGGTGAAAGACTTAATTAAGGATAATCCAGAATTGATGGAAGAATTGGAAGCTAAGATCAAAGACAAAGTAAAAGTAGATGATAGTGCCTTGTTAGATAAGGACGCAGTAGCGGAATAAGCACTAAACAATACGTATAAAAAAAGCGGCTAATGTAGATTAGTCGCTTTTTTTATGATTGAACTCCTTTGAGATTAAATCGGGTAAACAAGTTTCGAATAGTTTTTTCCACCGTTTGATCAGTTTCCATAGCTTCAGATACAGCTTGAACAGCGTGAATGACCGTGCTATGATCTCTTCCTCCGAAATGATATCCAATGGACTTTAAAGGTAAGTTTGTCAACTCCTTTAGCATGTACATGGCAATTTGGCGAGGGAATACATTCTCTTTCTTCCGGCATTTACCCCGTAAGGTATCGATGTCTACATCGAAATGGTTAGTCACCACATCTAGAATGCTTTCCACACTTAATTCCTTCTCTTGCTCGTTTACAATGCTTTTTAAAGTAGACTTCGCTAATTCTAAATCAATTTCTTTGCGTGTTAATGACGCTTGAGCCATTAATGAAATGATAACTCCTTCTAGTTCACGAACATTTGTCTGAATCGAATGAGCTAAATATTCTAATACATCAAAATCTATTTGAATTCCGTCTTCTTGCAACTTCTTTTGAATGATAGCAATTCTGGTCTCAAAATCAGGTTGCTGCAAATCAGCAGTTAAACCCCATTTGAATCTGGAAAGTAAACGATCTTCCATACCAGCTAAATCGCGAGGTGCGCGGTCAGAGGATAGAATGATTTGTTTTCCGGATTGATGCAAGTGGTTAAAGATGTTGAAGAACGTCTCTTGCGTCTTCTCTTTACCCGATAGGAATTGTACATCATCGATGATCAACACATCTACTTGAAGGTAGAAGTTAGTGAAAGCCTCGATAGAATTGTTTCTGATGGCATTGACAAATTGATTTGTAAACTTCTCCGTCGAAACATAAAGCACAAACTTATCCGGGAAGGAGTCCTTTATTTGATTTCCAATCGCTTGAATCAAGTGGGTCTTTCCTAAACCTACACCACCATAAATCATTAGGGGATTGAAGGCGGTTAAACCAGGTTTGTTCGCGACAGCCATTCCGGCAGCTCTACCTAATCGGTTGCAGTCTCCTTCAATGAATTTGTCAAATGTATATTTTGGAATTAAATAAGAATCTAATTCTAATGAATCTAGGTTTTTTAATTCAAATGGACTCTTCGCCGGGTTAGGGAAGTTAGCTGCCTTTTCGGTGTTGTTTTGTCCCTGATGCGTCGGGGGAAGGTTGAATGTGATGGGTGGATTCTTTCGATCTCCGTTATCAATCACAATTGAATATTCCAACATCCCATGACGTCCGACGGTTAAATCGATGGCCTTTCTTAAATCCGAAACGTGCTTCTCTTCTAACCATTCATAGAAGAATTGAGAAGGCACTTGAATCGTTAAAGTGTTGTTTTGAAACTTAAGAGGAACAATAGGTGCAAACCAAGTCGCGAAACTTTGCTCTGATATATCATTTTTGATGATATTCAGGCATTGATTCCACAAGTCTCGTACATCAATTTGCATTAATAATTGGGGTCAAACAGTTCTTAGGGCGAATTTTTAAGGAATTCACCTTGGTTTACGTCTTTAAAGTTTATAATGGTTTTTCTTTTAAGAAAACGATTAAATTTTTCTTAAGCGGGGAGACAAAAATAGTAAAATAAGGCGTCCTTCCAAATTCGAAATCGAAAATAAATCCAGTTTTTTTACGAAAAAAAATGTCTAAAAATTTGCTTCTAAAAATTGTTCAAATTTAGTGTGCTTTAATCATTCTTTAACTTGAAAAAGTATAAGAAAATTATTTTATCACTTGAAGTGAGGCAGGCAAAATACGGATATCGATCTTGTCAGTAGTCAAGACTAAACTTTCTCCGTCAAGGTGAAAAGGTAATCCTGCCTTAGTATGTAATGTGAGCGATTTTAGGGATGAAATGGTCGCTAACTTACTTAGGTGGAGCTTTTTGGTAAATAGACTTATTCCAAGAATGGCTAAGGAGAAGAAGGAGCCTGGTTTTATCTCAATCGACTCTAAATGACCATCTTGTAAATCCGATTCAGGAGATATGTAGGCATTATTGCCAAATTGGTTTGCATTCGCGACTGTGAAAGAATAAACGAGTCCTCTTTCTTTTATCTCGACGGCTTTGTATTTCCTGATACAGGCAAAAGTAGAATAGAGGTAATTGAAAAAACCTCTCTTGCCTCTTTTGGCAAAATGAGCCGCCACTGTTGCATCAAATCCAATACCTGCGGTACAAAAAAACGGACGATCATTCCATTTTCCAGCATCTATGGTAATTATCTCTCCCTTTAAAGCTTTGATGAGTGCTTTGTCAAAATCCAATGGGATGCCTAGGTGCCTAGCTAAGCCATTCCCAGAACCTAGTGGAATGATCCCAAGTGGAATAGCTGTAAATAACATAGCTGATGCCACTTCATTGATGGTTCCATCTCCACCAATGACGATGATTCTCTCCGGATTTTCTGATAAAGCAAGTTTAGTCAGTTCTGTGGCATGATTCATATACTCTGAAACCCAAACTTTAGCGGAAGGAATGGACTGAATTTTGGCTAAAATTATAGCTTTCTTCTGTGTCGAATTCGTTCCAGCATTTGGATTTAGAATAAAGTGAATCATGGTTTATTTTTAGAATAGCACAAAAATAGAATCAAATTTTGGTTTAATTTTACAAAAAATGATCAAACTATGTTAGAAATAGGGAATGCGTATGAGATGGAGTTTTCTTTCACGCAAGAACAAGTAAATGAGTTTTGTAAAATATCAGGGGATTTTA
>JBJOIV010000017.1:0-29826 GCA_046046955.1 Bacteroidota bacterium
GCTAAAAAAAGATTAAATTTGTGGCGATTTTATCATTCAAATTCTCAGAATTCATGACCCCAAATTACAGCTATCAGGAAGACTTCTCTTTGCGTCATAACAATGTAGAGCCTGCTGATGTATCCGCCATGTTGAAAACCATCGGTGTAGATAGTTTAGACACACTCATCCAACAAACAGTACCTGCAAAAATTCGTTTAGAGCAGGGGCTTCGCTTACCTGAACCTAAATCTGAATTTGCTTTTTTACGCGATTTTAAGCAGATGATGGGTCAAAATCAGATCTTCAAATCACACATCGGTTTAGGTTACTCTGACACCATTGTGCCTACGGTCATTTTGAGAAATATTTTGGAGAATCCATCTTGGTACACGGCCTACACGCCTTATCAAGCGGAAATCGCTCAAGGTCGTTTGGAAATGTTATTAAACTACCAAACGATGATCATCGATTTAACCGGCATGGAATTAGCAAACGCGTCCCTTTTAGATGAAGGAACGGCGGCAGCGGAAGCCATGACGATGTTATATGGACAACGTCCATCAGAACGCAATTCAGCCGAAGCTTATTTCGTTTCTGAATTATGCCTTCCACAAACGATCGACTTATTAAAGACGCGCGCAGAACCTATCGGTATTGAAATCGTTGTAGGTGACCACCGCAACTTCGATGTAACGGATTCTCGTTTCTACGGAATGATGTTGCAATACCCAGCTTCAAACGGTGAAGTGTTCGATTACAGCGCGTTAATCGCAGCGGCTAAAGAAAACGGCTTACAAGTCGTAGTCGCAGCCGATTTATTAGCCTTGACTTTATTAACGCCTCCAGGTGAAATGGGAGCCGATGCGGTCGTGGGTGTATCTCAACGTTTTGGGGTACCGATGGGCTTCGGTGGTCCACACGCTGGATTCTTCGCTACAAAAGAAAAATACAAGCGTAATATTCCAGGTCGTATCATCGGTGTTTCCGTGGATGCAGAAGGAAATCGCGCTTTACGTATGGCGCTTCAAACCCGCGAGCAGCACATTCGCCGCGAAAAAGCGACGTCTAATATCTGTACCGCTCAGGTTTTATTGTCCATCATGGCAGCTTCTTACGCGATCTACCACGGCCCACAAGGCTTGAAGAAAATCGCCGAAAAAGTATACGGCTTAACCGAATTATTAGCAGTTAATCTGCGTAAACTAGGTTTCGTTTTAGAAAACACGAATCACTTCGATACGTTGACGATTCAAACGGGAGCGCAAACGGCGGAATTACGTGCTTTGGCAGAAAAAGCAGAACGTAACCTACGTTACACGGCGACTACGACGAGCATCTCTTTAGATGAGACGACGCAAGAGGCAGATGTGATCGAGATCATCTCGTTCTTCGAAACCTTGAAAGGAGCGAAAACGTCTGAGAAAAATGTTACCTGGGCGATCCCAGCAGCCTTAACTCGTACATCGACTTTCTTAACGCACAGCGTTTTCAATAAATATCACTCCGAGCACGGAATGTTACGTTATTTGAAATCATTAGAGTCGAAAGATTTATCGATGGTTCATTCGATGATCTCGTTGGGTTCATGTACAATGAAATTGAATGCAACGACAGAAATGATTCCGGTGACTTGGCCAGAATTAGGCAAAATGCACCCTTTCGCTCCTGCCTCTCAAACAAAAGGTTACCAACAATTAGTTGCAGACCTGAATGAGTGGTTGTGTGAGATTACGGGTTTTGCCAAAATGTCGATGCAACCTAACTCCGGTGCACAAGGCGAATACGCTGGCCTGATGACTATCAGAGCATACCACGCTTCTCGCGGTGATCACCACCGTAACATTGCGATCATTCCATCCTCTGCACACGGAACTAATCCAGCATCTGCGGTTATGGCTGGTATGAAAGTAATTGTATCGCCATGTGACGCGAACGGAAATATTGACGTGGCTGATTTGAAAGCCAAAGCCATCGAACACAAAGACAACCTTTCTTGCTTGATGGTAACTTACCCAAGTACGCACGGGGTGTTCGAAGAAACGATTCAAGAGATTTGCGCAATCATCCACGAAAATGGAGGTCAAGTATATATGGACGGAGCTAACATGAATGCTCAGGTGGGATTAACGTCACCAGCACGCATTGGAGCGGACGTTTGTCACTTGAACTTGCACAAGACTTTCTGTATCCCTCACGGAGGTGGTGGCCCAGGCATGGGACCTATCGGTGTGGCGCCACAGTTAGTTCCTTTCTTGCCAGGGCATGTAAATGACGGAACATCAGGTGCGGTTTCTGCAGCACCGGTAGGTTCTGCGAGTATTTTAGCCATCTCATACGCGTACATCGCGATGATGGGCGGAAAAGGTTTGACAACTGCGACTGAAATTGCCATCTTAAACGCAAACTATATTAAGGCACGTTTAGAGAAGGAATTCCCTATCCTATATACTGGATCACAAGGACGTTGCGCACACGAGATGATCGTGGATTGCCGTCCATTTAAATTATCGGCTGGAGTAGAAGCGGAGGATATTGCCAAACGTCTCATGGACTATGGTTTCCACGCACCTACCCTTTCGTTCCCAGTAGCTGGAACCTTAATGATCGAGCCTACGGAGTCAGAGAACAAAGACGAATTAGATCGTTTCTGTGACGCGCTTCTAAGCATTCGTGCAGAGATTCGCGAGATCGAAGAAGGCAAGGCAGACAAAGCATCCAACGTATTGAAGCATGCTCCACATACACAATCGGCTGTTTTACTAGGCGATTGGGATCGTCCTTACTCACGTGAGAAAGCGGTATTCCCGCTGGCGTATGTGAAGGCGAATAAGTTTTGGCCTACCGTATCTCGTATCGACTCCGCTTATGGAGACCGTAACCTGGTTTGCGCATGCGAGCCGATGGAGAGTTATATGTAGTATTTGAACTATTTTTATTGAAAGGCGACCGCTATTCGGTCGCCTTTTTTGTGCAAATAAAAATTAGTATGCTTGCATAACATAATTCATTTTATTTATATTTACGCAACGAGATTTAAAAACGTAGATATGAATCGTGCCATTAAAAAAGTAGCCATTTTAGGCTCAGGAATTATGGGCTCCAGAATCGCCTGTCATTTCGCAAACATTGGGGTTCAGGTCCTATTATTGGACATCGCACCACAGACTTTGAGCCCAGAGGAAGAGGCCAAAGGACTTCGTTTAGAACACCCTTCGGTACGTAACCGAATCGTCAACGCAGCATTTCAACAAACTATAAAAGCAAAGCCCGCATCGCTCTATGCAGCGGGCTTTGCGAATAACATCAAGCTAGGCAACTTCGATGACAACCTATCCGAAATCAGTACGGCTGATTGGATCATGGAAGTAATCGTAGAAAACCTAGCCATCAAACAATCCCTTTACGAGAAAGTAGAGAAGTTCCGTACACCGGGCACCTTGGTGACTTCGAATACCTCAGGTATTCCAATTCATTTGATGTCAGAAGGTAGAAGCGCCGATTTCCAACAACATTTCTGCGGAACACACTTCTTCAATCCTCCCCGCTATTTGCGTTTATTCGAAGTGATCCCTGGTCCGAAAACGGATCAGGCTATCCTCGAATTCTTGCTACAATACGGCGAAACCCAATTAGGCAAAACGGCTGTTCTTTGTAAGGACACTCCTGCCTTCATCGCGAACCGCATCGGTGTTTATTCGATGATGCAGACGATGAAAGTAGTAGAGGAATTAGGCCTAACGGTGGAACAAGTGGATAAATTAACTTCCAAAGTCGTAGGTCGTCCTAAGTCAGGAACCTTCCGTCTTTCGGATGTGGTCGGTTTAGATACGACGGTTCACGTAGCGAATAATTTAAAAGCCGCGCTCGTAAACGACGAAAGCAAAGAGATTTTCAACCTGCCGGTGATGTTACAGCGTTTGATGGAAAACAAATGGCTGGGCGATAAGACGGGACAAGGATTTTATAAGAAGACCAAAGACGAAAAAGGCAAAACGGTCATCCTGAGCCTGGATCTCAATACCTTCGAATACCGCGCCGCGGAACGAGTGAATTTTGAAACATTGGATCGCTCGAAGGCGATTGATAATTTAGCGGATCGCTTCGCGCTTTTATTAGCAGGAAAAGATTTAGCTGGTGAATTCTATCGCAAAACTATCTTAGACGGTTTCCGTTATGCATCGAATCGCATTCCGGAGATTGCAGATGATCTTGTCAAAATCGACCAAGCTATTTGCGCGGGTTTTGGCTGGGAGATGGGAATATTCGAAACCTGGGACGCCATCGGTGTCGTGCAAGGAATCGAGTTAATGAAAGCAGAAGGTTTAGCGCCTGCGGCTTGGGTTACCGAAATGGTTGCTGCAGGAAATACCACTTTCTACAAAGTGGAAGGCGGCAAGCGACTATTCTATGACATCGCTACTAAGAAATACCAAGCCATTCCAGGTGCAGAAAAGCAAATCAATTTGCAGATCTTAAAGCCTACGAAGACGGTTTCGTCGAATGACGACATGCATATCGTGGATTTAGGCGAAGGCATTTTAGGATTAGAATTCCACTCGAAGATGAACACGATGGGCCAAGGGGTGCTAGAGGGCATTCAGGAGGCAATCGCGACGGCGGAAAAAGATTTCCAAGGATTGGTGATCGGAAACGAGTCGAACGAAGCATTCTCTGCAGGTGCGAACCTAGGAATGTTGTTCATGTTCGCGATGGAACAGAAATTCGACGACATCAACACGATGATTGCGACCTTCCAAGAAACCATGATGCGCGTTCGCTACTCCGGTATTCCGGTGGTGGTAGCACCTCATACCTTAGCACTAGGTGGCGGTTGCGAGATCAACTTGCACGCAGATAAGATTGTCGCTCATGCGGAATTATATATGGGTTTAGTGGAAGTGGGGGTCGGTTTGATTCCTGCAGGTGGTGGAACGAAAGAGATGGCGTTGCGGATGGGTGATGCACGTCGCGCAGGTGACGTGGAATTGAACCGTTTGCAAGAGGCCTTTATGAATATTGCTACGGCGCGCGTGAGTACTTCGGCGCATGAGGCGAGAGAGATGAATTATTTAAGAGCTCAGGATCGCATTGTGTTGAATCGCAACCAGGTGATATCGGAGGCGAAGAGAGAGGCTTTAGCCTTAGCAGACGCAGGATATGTCCAAAAAGCGAGACGCAACGATGTCTGGGTGGAGGGAAAACAAGGTTTGGCCCTATTCAAAGCAGGCATCCAAGGCATGCTCATGGGACGTTACATCTCAGAACACGACGCCTTAATTGCGAATAAATTAGCCTACGCGATCTGCGGTGGCGATTTAGACGCTCCACAAGTCGTGAGCGAAACCTACTTACTCGACCTAGAAAGAGAGGCCTTCCTTTCATTATGCGGCGAGAAAAAGACCATGGACAGAATCCAAAGTTTATTAGGTGGCGGTAAACCACTCAGAAATTAAATTTTACGAAGATGAATGCATATATCATAGCAGGTTACCGCACAGCAGTTGCGAAAGCCAATAAAGGAGGATTCAGAACGACGCGTCCAGATGATTTAGCGGCGGAAGTCATTAAACATTTGATGAAGCAGGTGCCTAGTTTAGACCCGGCGCGTGTCGAAGATTTAATCGTAGGAAATGCGATTCCGGAAGCGGAGCAAGGCATGCAAATGGCGCGTTATATCTCGCTTTTGTCATTACCCAAAAGCGTTCCCGGTTTCATCATCAACCGCTACTGTGGTTCAGGTTTAGAGGCTATCGCTTTGGCTTCTGCTAAAATCGCCTCCGGCATGGCCGATTGCGTGATTGCGGGAGGAACAGAATCGATGTCGATGCTACCGATGATGGGCCACAAAACGGTTTTAAATTACGGTATCGCGAACGAGCACCCAGACTATTATATCGGAATGGGCTTGACTGCGGAGGAAGTAAGCAAGAAGTATAACGTAACGCGCGATGAGCAAGATGCGTTCTCTTTCGCTTCTCACCAAAAGGCTTTAGCGGCACAAAAAGCGGGTAAATTCACTTCGCAAATTGTTCCAGTAGAGGTTTCTGAGAATTATTTCGATGCCAAATCAGGCACAAAACAAACCCGCAGCTGGACCGTTTCTCAAGACGAAGGTCCACGTGCTGATACGACCATAGAAGCCCTAGGAAAATTAAGACCTGTCTTCGCGATGGGCGGAACGGTTACCGCAGGTAATGCCTCTCAAACATCTGATGGTGCGGCTTTCGTTTTAGTGGTCTCAGAGAAATTAGTCAAAGAATTACACTTAGAGCCGATCGCTCGCCTGGTTTCCTATGCTACGGCAGGGGTTGAACCGAGCTTGATGGGAATTGGGCCCGTAGAGGCGATTCCAATCGCTTTGAAAAAGGCAGGCTTAAAGCTCAACGATATTCAACAAATCGAGTTGAACGAGGCGTTTGCGGCGCAGTCTTTGGCGGTTATGAAAACCCTAGAAATCGATCCAAACATCGTCAACGTTAACGGAGGTGCTATTGCCTTAGGACACCCACTGGGATGCTCTGGCGCTAAATTATCCATCCAATTATTTAACGAAATGCGTCTTCGCAACCAAAAATACGGTATGGTCACGGCCTGCGTAGGTGGCGGTCAAGGGGTAGCGGGAATTTACGAATTGCTATGACCCCAGAAGAGTATATTGCGTTAGAGTCTGATTTTGGGGCACATAATTACCATCCTTTGCCAGTCGTTTTAGAACGCGGGGATGGGGTGCATGTGTTTGATGTGACGGGTAAAAAGTACCTGGATTTTCTTTCGGCCTACAGCGCCGTAAATCAAGGTCATTGCCATCCGCGTTTAGTCAAAGCCATCTCCGACCAAGCAGCTCGACTAACCTTGAGTTCCCGCGCTTTTCATACGAATCTATTAGGTTCGACGGAGAAAAAGTTAGCAGAGAAATTCGGCTACGATAAGGTCTTATTGATGAATACGGGCGTAGAAGCGGGAGAATCTGCCATCAAGTTAGCTCGAAAATGGGCCTATGAGGTAAAAGGTGTTCCAGCGAATCAAGCGGAAATCATCTTCGCGGAAGGAAATTTCTGGGGTAGAACTATCGCAGCCGTTTCCTCTTCGAATGACCCGTCATCCTACCATAATTTCGGTCCTTTTGTTCCAGGATTCAGCCGAATCCCCTACAATGACCTGAAAGCATTAGAAGAAAAATTACAAAACCCGAATGTGGCAGCCTTCATGGTCGAACCCATTCAGGGAGAAGCTGGCGTGGTCATTCCATCGCCAGGCTATTTGAAAAAAGCGGCTGCCTTATGTAAAAAACACCGCGTTTTATTCATCGCAGATGAAATTCAAACCGGTTTAGGTCGTACAGGCGCCTGGTTAGCTTGCCACCACGAATTAGTTCATCCGGATATTTTATTATTAGGAAAAGCACTTTCAGGCGGATTTATGCCAGTTTCAGCGGTGCTTTGCAACGATGAGATTATGCTCACTATCAAGCCGGGAGAACACGGATCCACATATGGTGGAAATCCCTTAGCCTGTGCTGTCACTAACGTGGCCATCGATATCATCGAAGACGAGGATCTCGTGGAGAATGCCACAGTTCGCGGGCAACAATTACTGACTTTCTTAGAAAGTTTACGTGATAAAACGGCCTTGATTAAATCGGTGAGAGGTAAAGGCTTGTTGTGTGCGATCGAAATCGACACACCAGAAGACAGTCCGGTGGCTTGGGAAATTTGCCTGGATCTGATGAAAAAGGGATTGTTGGCGAAACCAACGCACGGCAATAAAATCCGATTAGCTCCACCTTTGACCATCACCGGTGCGGAGATGGATCAAGCTTGCAGTATTATCGACAAAGTTTTTCTGGGATATTAAGCAATTTCGAAGCAACGCATCGAGATGCCGCCGTACACGAGTTCGTCGTACGTGAATCTTACTTCCTCATTTTTACGAGCCAAAGCCAAGGCATACAACATCGGAATATAGTGATCCGGCGTAGGAACGGATTTTAATCCACCCGGTGCCCTCGTATAATCGACTAAACTGGACAGATCCTTATCTAAAATCTTTTGCGTTGTAAACGCATCAAATTCTTGTGCCCAATCGTACGCGAAATGCTCCTGCCCCATCGAAAGGTTCGGAATGCTGGCCTGCAGATTATGGACAATGTTGCCACTACCGATAATTAAAACCCCTCTTTCACGCAAGAATTGTAATTCCTGAGCCAAAGTCACATGGTAAGCCAATGGCTGAGAATAGTCAATCGACATCTCAAAGCAAGGGATATTGTGATTCGGAAACAGGTGACATAGCACGGACCAAGCGCCGTGATCTAAACCCCATTCGGTGGTTTCTTGTATTTTTTGAGAGCCAGAAGCGAGTATTTTCGCTGTTTCCGGGCTCCCTGGTGCAGGGTATTGAAATTCGTGTAGTGCTCGGGGGAATCCACCAAAATCATGAATGGTCTCCGGCATCGGCGATGCCTGAACCTGTGTAATTCCTCTCGTCAACCAGTGGGCTGAAACGACTAAGATAGCTTTAGGAGGTGCAATAGATGCCCCCAAGGTATTCAAAGAGGCCGTGAAAGGATTGTCTGCCAAAGCGTTCATCGGGCTTCCATGCCCGATGAACCACACTGGCTGTATGTTTGACATAATATTTAGCGATTCATAGACACTAAGAACTCTTCGTTGTTCCTAGTCCCTTTCATTTGCTGTTGCAAGAATTCCATCGCTTCTACCGAGTTCATGTCGGACATGTGCTTGCGCAAGATCCAAACACGTTGTAGCACCGCTGGATCCATCAATAGATCTTCGCGACGCGTTCCTGAAGCCGTCACATCGATCGATGGATAGATTCTTCGGTTCGCTAGCTTGCGATCTAATTGTAATTCCATGTTACCCGTACCTTTGAATTCCTCAAAGATTACTTCGTCCATTTTTGATCCTGTTTCGATCAAGGCCGTTGCGATGATCGTTAATGAACCACCGTTTTCGACATTACGAGCCGCTCCGAAGAAACGTTTCGGTTTGTGTAGCGCATTCGCATCCACACCACCAGATAAAATCTTACCTGATGAAGGAACGACTGTATTGTATGCACGTGCTAGACGTGTAATTGAATCTAATAAGATAACGACATCGTGTCCGCATTCCACCATTCTTTTGGCCTTCTCTAAAACCAAGTTAGCCACCTTTACGTGACGCTCTGCTTGCTCATCGAAAGTAGATGAAATCACCTCAGCACGCACAGAACGTTGCATATCCGTTACCTCCTCTGGACGTTCGTCGATCAACAAAATGATCAAATAAACCTCTGGGTGGTTGCGGGAAATTGCATTCGCGATGTCTTTTAGTAGAACCGTTTTACCCGTTTTAGGCTGGGCAACGATCATACCCCTTTGGCCCTTACCGATAGGCGCAAACAAATCTAAAATACGCGTCGAATAATTATCCGGCGTCGAAGACAAGTTCAGCTTCTCCTCTGGGAACAAAGGCGTCAAATATTCAAAATTAATCCGGTCGCGAATCTCGTCCGTCGTCTTTCCATTTACCGATTCCACTTTCAATAATGCGAAATACTTCTCCCCTTCTTTCGGTGGACGAATCTTACCTAAAATCGTGTCTCCCGTCTTCAAACCAAACATTTTGATTTGAGATGGCGACACATAAATATCATCAGGAGATGCTAAATAGTTGTAATCAGATGAACGCATGAAACCGTAACCGCCTTCTTGCATAATTTCTAAAACCCCTTCGTTCTCGATCAATCCATCCAATTCCTTGATAACTTGATTGTAATTCGAACGTGGCTTGTGGTGGTGAACTGGTGCAGGCGCGTCCTCTTTAGGCAATTTATCCACATCGACAGGTGCATCCGTAGGAGAAACCTCGTCTTTTGTGTTTTCAGTGCTAGTAATGAAGGATGTATCTACAATAAATTCTTCCGGAGCGGCTACCTCTTTGTACTCAATTGGAGCCTCTTCAGCTTGCGCTTTGGCTTCCATTGGTAACAAAGGTGCTTCTTCGTTGCTCTTCTTAATTCGTTGACGCTTAGGACGTTCGTTTGATGATGAATCTTCTTCTTGTGCTTTTTTTACTCTTTTGATAGGCTTATCTTCCATAAAGGGGAAACGATTAATTAAGATTGACAACAGACAAAAGTGTCAGAATGTTTGTCAAATGAGAAAATTAGGGGACGTATACTCGTTGAATTGTCAGAATCGACATGCAATACTACAAAATACTCCTGAATTGGCAAGGATTTCAGGCTGAAATTATGTCAATATTATCAATTACGCGATAAAACACATCTCCACAGCGATTATTTCGTAGTTTTGTAACTGAAAAATCGATGGAAAACATTCAGCAACAGCTTATTGACCTATTAGAAACCCGCCGTAAAGAGGGTCTTCTGAGGCAATTACAGGTACTGGATGACCGCACGGATTTCTGCTCAAATGACTACCTAGGTTTAGCATCGGATCAAACCTTAGCCGCTACTATTTCGAGCGATTTCGAAGCATTATCTTTCAACTCGCGTAAAAACGGTTCGACCGGCTCCAGACTGATCTCTGGACAAAGCACCTTAATCGAACAATTTGAAAACGAATGTGCTGCCTTTCACGGTGCTGAAGCCGCCTTACTTTTCAGTTCAGGCTACGACGCGAATGTGGGTCTGATATCCTCTCTACCACAGGAAGGGGACGTGATTTTTTGCGACAAACTATTGCATGCGAGTCTGATTGATGGTTTACGTCTTTCCAAAGCCGAGAGACGCATCTTCAAGCACAATAACCTAAAGGATCTGGTACACTTAATGGATCAATACCCAGCCGAAACACGCAAGTGGATCGTCGTGGAATCGGTTTATTCGATGGATGGCGACATAGCTCCGTTGAAAGAATTAGTCAATATAAAAAACACCTACGGTGCCGAACTCATCGTAGATGAAGCCCATTCAGGAGGAATATACGGCCCAGCAGGACAAGGACTCGTATTCGAATTAGGACTGGTTGAAGAGGTTTTTGCGCGCGTCATCACCTTCGGAAAAGCCTGGGGAAATGCGGGAGCGGTGGTTTTGGGGTCTTTGGCCCTCAAAGAATACCTCGTCAACTTCGCTAGACCCTTCATCTATTCCACAGCACCTGCTCCGGCACATGTATCCGCGCTTTTAAGCACTTTGCGCTATTTGCCATCCCAAAACGAAGCCCGAAAAAAGCTTCAAGAGAACATCGCTTTCTTCCGAGAAAACGCAAAATCCGATGCCTGGGGAGATAGCAAAACGGCCATACAAACCTTCTTCGTCACTGGTAACGAAGCGGTTAGAGCGAAGGCGGCAAAAGCCAAAGAATTCGCCATCAAACCCATCGTTTCACCCACAGTACCAAAAGGAAAAGAGCGCATCCGCATCACATTGAGCGCAATGCACACAAAAGAACAAATACAATCACTAATAAAAACACTGGAATGAAACAGTTTATTATCGCCGGCATAGGCACAGAAATTGGAAAAACCGTGGCATCTGCCATATTAACAGCCGGTCTTAAAGCGGACTATTGGAAACCTGTTCAATCCGGAGATATAGAAACAGGAGATGCCTATTGGATCCGCAAATGGGTTCCTTCTGCCACCATTCATCCTTCGACCTATGCTTTAACACAACCCTTATCTCCCCATTCTGCCGCAGAAATTGATGGAGTTAAGATCGAACTAGAGGCGTTTAAAATACCAACAGACCAAACCTTAATCATCGAATTAGCGGGCGGAATCATGGTTCCTTTGAATGACCACGAAACTAATTTAGATCTCATCAAAAAACTGGATATTCCGGTCATTTTAGTCAGCAAGAATTACTTAGGCAGCATTAATCACACGATATTGAGCTATGAAATCCTGAAACAACAAGGGGTTCAGATGGCTGGAATCGTATTCAATGGGCCAGAAAATCCTTCTGGAGAGAAATTTATTTTAAACCATACGGGCTTGCCTTTGGTTTTACGAGTGAATACAGAAAATGAACTAAATGAAGCGGTCATCGCTTCGTATGCAGATAAAATCCATGTCTAATCAGAATTTAGCTTCTCGGGATGCGGCGGTGATTTGGCACCCTTTTACACAACATCAGATTGAACCCATTTCGATTCCGATTGCGAGCGGAAAAGGAGCCCATCTTTTTGATACGGACGGCAAGAAATACATCGATGCGATTTCCTCCTGGTGGGTAAATACACATGGGCATGGTCATCCGTATTTAGCAGAAAAAATTTACGAACAGGCCCTCCAGCTCGAACAAGTCATCTTTGCTGGCTTTACCCATGAACCGGCGGTACAATTATCGGAGCGTTTATTAGCGCATTTACCAGCGAATTTCGAACGCGTGTTTTTCTCAGATAATGGCTCTACAGCAGTAGAAGTGGCCATCAAAATGGCACTTCAGTTTTACCATAACCAGGGAAATACGAAACGCAGAAAAATACTCGCTTTTCAAGATGCCTACCATGGGGATACCTTTGGGGCGATGAGTTTAGGGGCTCCTAGTTCCTTCAATGCGCCTTTCCAAGATATGCTTTTCGAAGTGGAATTCTTGCCAAGTCCACAGGACACGGAAGCTTGCATCGCCGCGATGTCAGCAGCCGATGAAAGTTACGCTGCCTTCATCTTCGAACCCTTAATCCAAGGAGCCGGTGGTATGAAGATGTACGAGGCATCGACTTTAGATACCTTGATTCAGATAGCGCGCGAAAAAGGCATTCTGTGTATCGCTGATGAGATCATGACGGGTTTTGGACGGACAGGAAAGTGGTTCGCGATGGATTATTTAGCTCAGAAACCGGACATTGTTTGTTTCTCCAAAGGCCTAACCGGCGGCATGATGGCCATGGGATTAACGCTTTGCAGCGAACAACTTTTCCAATCCTTCCTTTCGGATGACCGTCGTAAAATGATGTTCCATTCTCACTCGTTTACAGCAAATCCACTGGCCTGCGCAGCTGCCAATGCGAGTTTAGATTTAATGGAAAAGGAGGAAACGTGGGAGTCGATTGCTCGCGTGGAAACTAGACACCGCGAGTTTGCGGCGAAACTGGCTGACCATTCTGTCTTGAAAAATGTGCGTATTCATGGCACGATTTTAGCCATGGAAGTGGAGACAGGAGAAGCCGATGGATATTTACATTCCATCCGGGACGACATCTATCAATACTTCTTGAAGGAGGGTATTTTGATGCGACCTTTGGGAAATACCATCTATATCCTCGCCCCTTATTGTATCGAGGACGAGGATCTAGCGTATATCTATGGGAAAATTACGGCTTTTGCGCAGGGACTAATTTAGTCGACTGCCATGAGACCATTTGCCAGCGCTTATCTGCGTAAACAAATACATCTGTGAAACGTAGACGAATAGTCGTTTGAGATCCGTCAGCAGCTTGCTGTAAAATCGATAAGATTCCGGTATTAATACCCGTCTTACCAAAGACACGCTGCTGCATTTCCTCTGGTGTGATCGATACATAACTTGATTTTCCAGAAGCGATGGACGCGATGTAAGTTTCTTTATTATCCTGAGCTCCACTTGAATGGAAATACACTAAATCCTTGTGAAGTACGGCCTGCAATCCAGGTAGGTCTTTCGCCACCATCACCTTAAAACGGTTTAATTCCGCTTCTTTCAAGGATTCTTCGTTTTGAGCGAAGCCGGCAAAGGAGGCTAATAGACAGCCTAAAATTAATAATTTTTTCATAGGTTCTTTTTCTTTAAAACGCCTCAGCGTCGTTTATTTACTCAAAATTAAATCAGCCGCCTTCTCCGCAATCATCACCACTGCCGCATTCGTATTCCCCGAAATCACATCCGGCATAATCGACGCATCTGCGACGCGCAATCCTTTCAGCCCTTTCACTCGCAAGGTGCTGGGATCGCAAACCGCCTCCGCATCTGTTCCCATCTTGCAAGTTCCCACCGGATGGTACACACATTCGGTGGCCTGCTCCATGTGCTTCTGAATAACCTCCTCTGTCCATTCACCTGCCGGATAATTCAATTCAGACCCTTTTCTAAGTCCATCAAAAGCAGACGACAAAACAATATTACGCGCTATTCTCATACCTCGTTTTAGCGTCTCCCGATCCTCCGGAGCTGATAAATAGCAGGGATCGATTACCGGTGCCTCGTCGAAACGAGATGATCGAAGGCCCACCGTACCCCTACTCTTCGGTTTCAATAAAGTCGGTAGTATCGTAAATCCATCACGCAAAGGCATCTTTCCGTAATCGTACATATCATAAGCCCAGGCAGATGAGAAGTGAAATTGTAAATCCGGCACATCGGTTTGATTCACTGAATCATAAAATGCCGCAGCCTCTAACGGACTTGAAGCTAATGGACCTTTCTTATGCAAGGTATAATCCACGAAGTTTTTCAAACCCAAAGCCACGTTATAGGACTGCCCCTTCGTGCTGGCTTGCGCATTCATATTTACGAAAACGTGATCAGATAAATTCTTGCCCACTCCTTTCAAGTCCAAACGCGAATCAATACCGAGCGCACGCAATTCAGCCGCATCGCCAATACCCGATAATTGTAGAATTTGTGGACTTTGGAAAGCTCCAGCAGATAAAATAACTTCAGCTGCTTCGAATTCAATGGCCTTTTTTGACCCTAGTTTATAGCCTTTTATTCCAGTGACTTTCTCGCCTTCCAAGACTAAAGAAGCCACCTGAAAAGAGGTTTGAATATGTAAATTTTTACGTGAAAGAGCCGGCTGAATAAAGGCCTTCGCACCAGAAGCACGCTCGCCATCCTGGATATTGAATTGGAATAAACCCGCACCCACTTGCTTTGCCCCATTAAAATCCGGGTTCGCCGGAATTCCTACAGCTCCACAACCCTGAATGAAGGCATCGCCAAAAATCGTCAAATGCCGATTCTTCGCCACTCGGTGTAGACCACCCGTGCCATGGTACTCGTTTTGAAAGTCTTCGTTATCCTCTGACTTCTTGAAATAGGGCAACACGTCGTGATACGACCAACCTTCACATCCCCAAGCCGCCCATTGATCATAGTCTGCCTTGTTCCCGCGAATATAAGCCATACAGTTAATCGCCGAACTGCCTCCCACTGTTTTACCGCGTGGTTGGTAAAGCCTGCGACCCCCTAAATGCGGTTGTGGTTCCGTGAAAAAATTCCAGTTCAGATAGGTATGATTTAACAAAGCATAGGCAGAGGGCATAGCAATGCGGGGATCTCTAAAGTCTCCCCCAGCTTCGATAAGCAATACCTGATTCAGTGGATTTTCTGATAAACGATGTGCTAAAACACAGCCCGCCGTACCGGCGCCCACAATGATGTAATCAAATTTCATAGACAGGTCACTATTTTCTCTTTGAATATCCCTATTTTTGGTCAATAAATAACAAAACGTGAGCAATTTTTCTGTCTACTTTTCCTTGGGCTTGGGGCATATCCTGAATTGGGCTGCGCTAGATCACCTGTTGTTTATCCTTTCGTTGACATGCGTTTATGTGGCGACAGATTACAAGAAGCTGCTTTGGCTCGTCACGGCCTTTACCTTAGGTCATTCGATTACGTTAGCCTTAGCGACTTTACATTTGATACAAGTTCAGATGTCATGGGTGGAATTCTTGATCCCCTGCACCATTTTAGCCGCGGCCATCAGCAATTTGATGCAGACGGAGCAGCGGTATAAATACGGTGTGGTTACTTTTTTCGGGTTGATCCATGGACTTGGTTTTTCGAATTACCTACAAAGTTTATTAGGAGCTGAAGGTTCATTATTTACTCCGCTTTTAGCGTTTAATCTGGGATTAGAAATAGGCCAAATACTCGTCGTATCACTTGTTTTGGTCTTTACAACGATTGCCTCCCATGTTTTTCATTGGAAGCAAAAAACGACCATTGCGGTACTTTCCGGCATCACCATCAGCTTAGTATTACCGATGATCATCGAACGCTGGCCTTAATCGCTAGTCACTAAAGGCCATAAAAAAAGCCCCGATTTTCATCGAGGCCTTTTCCTGAAATTCTATTTTGACTAAAAGTCTTCATCTAATGAGAATGACATAGAATCCTTGTCAGACATAACGCCTGATTTTTGGTATTCAGCCACACGCTTCTCGAAGAAGTTTGTTTTTCCTTGTAAAGAGATCATCTCCATGAAGTCGAATGGATTCGTTGCATTGTAGTGTTTCTTACAACCTAAAGAAACCAATAAACGATCCGCTACGAAATCAATGTATTGACACATCATCTCTGCATTCATACCAATTAAGGAAACTGGTAAAGCGACAGTTACGAATTCTTTTTCAATCTCAACTGCTTCTAAGATAATTTCGTAGATGCGATCTTGAGTTAATTTATTGTTAATGTGATCTGCGTATAATAAACAAGCAAAATCACAGTGTAAACCTTCGTCACGCGAGATTAATTCGTTCGAGAACGAAAGACCCGGCATTAAACCACGTTTCTTTAACCAGAAGATCGAGCAGAACGAACCTGAGAAGAAAATACCCTCCACCGCGGCGAAAGAGATTAATCGCTCCACAAAATTATCTGACTCAATCCACTTCAATGCCCAATCCGCTTTCTTCTTCACGCAATCGATTGTTTCGATGGCGCGTAAAAGGTGGTCTTTTTCTTTCGGGTCACTAATGTAAGAATCAATTAAAAGAGAATAGGTTTCAGAGTGAATGTTTTCCATCATGATTTGGAAACCATAGAAACATTTCGCCTCTGCATATTGAACCTCTTTCAAGAAGTTATTCGCTAAATTTTCATTTACGATACCGTCCGAAGCAGCGAAGAAAGCAAGTACGTGAGAAACGAAATGACGTTCACCGTCATTCATCTTCTTCCAGTCAGCTAAATCTTGAGATAAATCGATCTCTTCTGCTGTCCAGAAAGACGCTTCCGCCTTCTTATAAAATTGCCAAATATCATCGTGCTTAATCGGGAAAAGCACAAAACGGTTGGGATCCTCAACCAATAAGGGTTCTACTGCTATCGTTGACATAAAAATTTTAATTGAACTCGAAATTAAGAAATTCTACCTGATATACAAGACTGATAAAGGGGTAAAATTGTTTTAAATTTTAAAAGAAAAATCCGCCTACTTGAACAACAATTGCCGAGCCATACGGAGAGCGCCCTGAGGTATAATTTAGGTCGTACATAACCTGAAAATTGATCCCTATTTTAGAACCGATTCCGACCCCAATTAGTACCGGATTCGAATAATTAATTCCGGTATTATCCGACAGGTTCGTATAGTTTTCGATTTGGCCTGTCAAATAAGCCTGACCTATCAATTGACTTAGCGCGGGAACTTGCTGGCGGACGAAGATTTTTTGGCCGAACAAATTACTCTTAAATGCACCCAGGGAGCCATAATCCACTGAATAATATTGGTATATTAAACCTGCCCCCACAATGGAAGTATTCGTTAACGAATAACCCACCATAGGAGAAAGACCGATACTAGTTGGATTCCCAAAACTCAAGCCATTAATTCCAGCCCCAAAATTCAGACGCTGACGAAAAGGCAATTCGCGCACATCTACCTCTTTGTCTAAATCCCCCTCTGCGCCCTCCTCTTTAATAACCACAGGTTCTTGCGCAAAAACCTCAGAAACTCCTACAAATGTGAGGAGCGAAAAGAATAAAAGTAGTTTTTTCATTTGGCTTAAATTGATTACCAAAATTAAAGGATATTTTTGTAAAATGAATACGCCTCAGTCCAAGCATAACATTGAAAATTGTGATCCAAAAACGCACATCATTATTAAGGGTGCGCGGGTACACAATTTAAAAGGCGTGGACGTCGCGATTCCTCGAAATCAACTCGTCGTTATTACAGGTTTATCCGGATCTGGTAAATCATCCTTAGCGTTTGATACCTTATTTGCAGAGGGCCAAAGAATGTACGTAGAAAGTCTCAACAGCTACGCCCGTCAGTTCCTAGGCCGCATGGAAAAGCCTGCCGTTGATTACATTAAGGGTGTTTCTCCAGCCATTGCCATCGAACAAAAGGTCAATACGAAAAACCCGCGTTCCACAGTCGGCACCACGACGGAGATTTACGATTATCTGAAACTGTTATTTGCCCGCATTGGCCGCACCTTTTCTCCTGTTTCAGGACAAGAGGTTCGCAAAGATTCGGTCTCCCATATTGTCGATTTTATCGCTAACGCGGACGGCAAAAAAGTACTCATTCTAGCTCCCCTGGTTCACCACGTGGAGCGCAGCTTAGAAAACGAGTGCCAATTACTTATCCAAAAGGGCTATTCTCGTTTGAAATTCCAAGAGGAAATTATCTCACTCGAGGACCTGGTAGAGGACAAAGCTCAGCTCGAAAAACTGGCTAAAAAGCCGGCCGAAATTGCGATTTTAATCGACCGATTGGTCTCTAAAAAAGACGATGAGGAAACCCAATTCCGCGTAGGGGATTCCGTCCAAACCGCTTATTTCGAAGGAGAAGGCGTTTGCTGGATTGAAATCGAAGGCAGAAAGCGGGATATATTCTCGAATAAATTCGAATTAGATGGGATCGTTTTTGAAGAGCCTAGCCTCAATTTATTCTCCTTTAATAATCCCTACGGAGCTTGTCGAAATTGCGAGGGATACGGTAAAGTATTAGGATTAGATCCGGATTTAGTTTTCCCAGACCACGATTTATCCGTTTATGAAGGTGCGATTGCTCCTTGGAGAAGTGAACGGATGAGCGAATGGCTGAGCCCTTTATTACGCAATGGGATTCAATTTGACTTCCCTATTCACCGTCCCTACAAGGATCTGACAGCCGCAGAGAAAAAACTTTTGTGGACGGGAAATAAATATTTTGCAGGACTGACTAACTTCTTCGATCACCTCGAAAAAGAAACCTATAAGATTCAATACCGTGTTCTTTTATCCCGCTACCGGGGCAAAACGAATTGCCCGGAATGCCAAGGATCTCGCCTACGGATGGATGCTGGCTATGTGAAAATTGAGGGGACTTCCTTAGTTGACTTGGTGCTTTGGCCCCTATCGAAAACCAAGGCCTTCTTCGAAAACCTACAGCTGAACGAACACGACCAGCAAGTTTCGAGACGAATTCTGATCGAAATAAATAACCGTTTAGAATACATGGATCGGGTGGGTTTAGGGTATTTAACTTTGAATCGCTTGAGTTCCACGCTTTCTGGAGGCGAGTTTCAACGGATTAAATTAGCGACCTCATTAGGCAGTGCATTAGTGGGTTCGATGTATATATTAGACGAACCAAGTATCGGATTACACCCGCGTGATACCGAACGATTGATTTCCGTATTAGAGATGTTGAAAGACATGGGAAACACGGTTATTGTTGTAGAACACGAGGAAGAGGTGATGCGCGCAGCCGATCAAATTATTGATATCGGACCAGAGGCGGGACGGCATGGAGGGAACTTGATTTTCCAAGGAAACTTGACTGAGGCTTTGGCAGACAAAAAAACGGATAGCCATACTTTGCGCTTTTTATCCGGACAAGATCGCATCGAGGTACCGTATTTCCGTCGCAAGTCCCTAGCTCAGATTGAGATTACGGGTGCTACGGAAAACAACTTGAAAAATGTCGATGTAGCGATTCCTTTAGGCATTATGACGGTGGTGACAGGTGTCAGCGGGTCTGGAAAATCAACGTTAATTCGGAAGATTTTGTATCCGGCGATGCTGCGCTTATTGCAGCAAGGCACCGAAGAAACCGGTAAATTCCGCGAAATTAAGGGTAGCACGAACAAAATTGCGAGCATCGAAATGGTCGATCAACAACCGATCGGTAAATCATCTCGCTCGAATCCAGTTACCTATATTAAGGCATACGACGCCATCAGAGCCCTTTATTCTGAGTTGCCGGTGGCAAAAACACGTGGATACAAACCCGCACACTTCTCGTTTAATGTGGAAGGCGGACGCTGCGAGGTATGCCAAGGTGAAGGAGAAATCACCATCGAAATGCAATTCATGGCGGACATTAAGCTGCCTTGCGAATCATGTGGCGGTTCTCGCTTCAAACAGGAGATTCTTGATGTGAAGTTTCAAGACAAAAACATCTCCGAAATTTTAGATTTAACCGTCGAAGAGGCCGTGGAATTCTTCCGCGAAAAACATCCTCGAATAGCCGATAAAATTGATCCTCTTTTCCAAGTGGGTCTAGGGTATATCAAATTAGGACAATCCTCAAATTCGCTTTCAGGTGGAGAAGCGCAAAGGGTAAAATTGGCCAGCTTCCTAGGAAAAGGAAATCCGAACAAAGGCAAGACCTTATTTATTTTTGACGAACCTACCACCGGATTACATTTTCATGACATCAAAAAGCTCTTGAAAGCAATGAATGATTTAGTGGAACAAGGCGATTCTGTTGTGATTATTGAGCACAATATGGAGGTCATCAAATGTGCAGATCACATTATAGATTTAGGGCCTGAAGGGGGAGAGAATGGCGGATCTATTTGTTTCACTGGCACCCCAGAAGAGATGAAGGGCCTAAAAAATAACCCTACGGCGCATTATTTAAGCCAAAAACTCTAATTTTGTTTATGTCTTCCTTCGCTAACATCAGCCAGCTCACCGAAAGAATCCAGTCGATCACGGCCGGACTTCAGCTCGTGATTCCGGAATTGATAATTGCAGGAACGATTTTATTCAGCCTGGTGGTGGAGCTTTTCTTACACGGTAAAACGGAGAAATTTAGCACCTCTTGGCGCTATTTTACGGTTCAAATCCCCCTTTTACTCGCCGTTTCCCTTAGTTTTCAGCGATCAGAATTAGCCCTCACAGGTTCCTTTGCCTCTGGCTTATTCGATGTGAACGTAGGTTCGAATGCCATCAATACCTTGATTTTAAGCGTTGGATTTTTGCTCATTTTAATGAACCAAATCCACAAAAAATCCCTCTCTTTTGAGGAATTAATCGGCTTTTTATCCATCCTTTTGGGTGCGCTTTTCGTTCCCCTTAGTGTGTCTGCCTTGAGTTTATTTTTATCCATTGAGTTTATGTCGATGGGCACTTATGTATTAGTTAGCCTTCGAAAAGAGGCTGCTCGTGCGAGTTTGCCCTATGTTTTATTCGGCTTAGGATCCTCTGCGCTCTTTATTTATGGCATTTCGCTTTTGTACGGTTTAACAGGAACTTTGGATTTAATGAGCGCCGATTTTTCACGCGGAATTTCCGTGGCAGATCCTTATTTGCGCGGCTTAGCTTTAGGACTTTTTGCGGTGGGATTATTGTTCAAAATGTCTTGGGCGCCCTTCCATCCCTGGAATCCGGATGTGATGGAGAATTTACCGGCGTCGTGGATGACCTGGATTTCGACCGCACCTAAACTCGCGATTGCTTTTGTAGGGATCCGCATCCTTCCCACCCTACCTGTTTCCTACGCGAATGAATTAGCCGCTTTAGCTATTCTGACACTATTGGTTGGGAATTTAGGGGCTTTAGGCCAAAACAAAACCAAACGCCTACTCGCCTATTCCAGCATCGCTCATGGGGGCTTTATCGCCATGGCTTGGTTCTTTCAACCCCTGCAAGCGCTGGACGCTGTCCTTTTTTACGGTTTCTTATACAGCATCGCCAGCTTACTCGTTTTCTACTTGATTGATGAATCTGGAGCAGAAGATATCACGGCATTTGCTGGCTTAGGTTCTGCTAAGCCTTTACCTTCCTTTTTCCTGATGTCCGGCTTGATTGCCTTGGTTGGATTACCTCCTGCAGGAACGTTTATTGCGAAGCTTACTTATTTCAGTTTGCTCTGGTCAAACTATGAAATCAACCCCGCGATCGGGATCCTGATTTTGCTTTTAGTGGCCATTTTTACAACGGCCGTTTCTTTGGTCTATTATTTGAAGATTCCTTTTCAATTGTATTTCAAAAAAGCGTCTGAAAAATCGTCGATTTGGGTGGATTTAAGTCGCTGGCAAATCTACTCATACGGTATTTTGACTGCGATTTTGGGGCTATCTATCTTATTCCCAGAGGCTATATTAAATCTTTGGAAATAAGCCGTTAAAAAATTAAAAAAATCAGCTTATTGGTCAGTTATTTTGGCTAATTTTGGGCTTGATTTTCAAATTAGCCCCACGTTTCCATGTCTGATTCTATTAAGCACGAATGCGGAATTGCCCTCATCCGCCTACGAAAGCCTTTTCAGCACTACCTAGACAAATATAAAACACCTACTTACGGACTGAGCAAACTTTATCTAATGATGGAGAAGCAAGTCAACAGAGGACAAGATGGAGCCGGGGTGGCGAATATCAAAATCAACGTAAAACCAGGGCACCGTTACATTTCCAGATACCGTTCGGTAGAGCCACAAGCAGTGGCAGATATTTTTGGAAAAATCAATAAGAAATTCAGTAAAGCGCAGAAACTAGCAAAACAAGTCACGAAAGAAACAGGCATCGACGCCGTACATGATGCGGAATGGTGGCAAGAAAACGTGGCATTCACAGGGGAGGTTTTGTTAGGTCATTTGCGTTATGGAACCCACGGTCAAAACGAGATCGAAAACTGCCACCCGATGTTGCGTCAAAACAACTGGAGAAGCCGTAACCTCGTTATGGCTGGTAATTTCAACATGACGAATGTGGACGATTTGTTTAACAAATTAGTTTCACTGGGTCAGCACCCGAAAGAAAAAGTGGATACCGTCACCGTGATGGAAAAGATCGGTCACTTTTTAGATGAAGAGAATCAACGCCAATTCGGCAAATACAAAGACCAATACGAAAACCCAGAATTATCAGATATCATTGCCCAAGAAATTGATCTAAAACGTGTTTTAGAGCGTTCTTGCAAAGATTTCGATGGCGGTTATGCGATGGTCGGCATGACCGGTTATGGAGCGTCTTTCGTGGCGCGTGACCCAGCTGGAATTCGCCCTGCTTTCTACTATGTAGATGAAGAAGTCGCTGTAGTCGCTTCCGAAAAGCAAGCCATCAAAACGTCCTTCAACTGCGCGTATGATCAAATTAAAGAAATTACTCCAGGCCATGCCCTGATTATCGATATCCAAGGTGAAGTGAAAGAAGTACCTTTCATCGATCGCTTAGAGCAGAAATCTTGTTCTTTTGAACGCATCTACTTCTCTCGTGGATCCGACCCAGATATCTACCACGAACGCAAAAAATTAGGTCAATTATTGATCCCTCAAATTTTAGAGGAGGTACATCACGACTTAAAAAATACCGTATTCTCTTATATTCCTAATACCGCAGAAACGGCCTTCCTAGGGATGATCGACGGCTTAGAAGATCATTTAGCGAAGGAGCGCAAGAAAGCCATCATGGAAGGCATTCTTTTCGAAAAAGAATTAGAAGAACTATTAACCTTCCGTCCTCGTGTCGAGAAACTCATCTCGAAAGACGTAAAAGTGCGTACGTTCATCACATCGGATGATCAGCGCGATGATATGGTCGCTCACGTGTATGATACTACCTACGAGGTAATCAATAAGGAAGTAGATTCAGTCGTGATTATTGATGACTCCATCGTACGCGGAACGACCTTAGAGAAAAGTATCCTGAAGTTATTGGATAAATTATCTCCAAAGAAAATCGTCATCGTTTCCTCCGCACCACAAATTCGCTACCCAGATTGCTATGGTATCGATATGTCTAAAATGAAGGAATTCGTTGCTTTCCGTGCAGCATTAGCCCTTTTAAAAGAACGTGGTCTAGAACATATTTTAGATGAGGTCAACTTACGTTGCTTACATGCCTTAGAAAATGGAACTGCCGCAGAAGAAAACTTTGTGAAAGCCATTTACGCGCCGTTTACAGACGAAGAAATCTCGGATAAAATCGCTGAAATCGTCCGTCCTAAAGGATTAAAAGCAGAACTTTCGATTGTTTACCAAACCGTAGCGAACTTAAATGTCGCTTGCCCAGATCACTTAGGCGATTGGTATTTCACTGGTAATTTCCCTACACCGGGAGGTAACCAAGTGGTGAATAAATCATTCGTAAACTTCATGAAAGGCATCGAAGTAAGAGCTTACTAGTAGACTACGACGACCGCACCGCGTTTTTCTTGAATCCCTTTCTCCGGATAATCAATCGCTTGGTAGCGAATGATGTAAGCGTAGGTTTCTTGAGGGACTTTGGCCCCATTATAAGTTCCATCCCAGGCAAATACGGGCCCTTTCGAACTATAAATCTGTTCCCCCCAGCGGTTATAAATCTCTAACGAAATCACCTGCGTTCTGGATTTCGGATAGGTGGCATTCGTCTCATTCCAATTATAGGATGCTTCAAAAACATCATTCAATCCATCCCCATTGGGCGTAAACACGGTAGGCGCGATCAGAATGGCGTCGCATTTATCGTCAATTTTCACACTATCTGTCAGCTCACAGCCATCAGTATCCCGCAAGGTAAATTGGTAAAGTCCACTGCGATTAATCTGTAAATCCTTCGAATTCCACCCCGAAACGATTCCAGGGTTCGCCTGCCAGCTAATTTGAAGATCAGCTGGAGAAGGTTTAATTTGAACTAAATACGGCTGTATCGGCTTATCATTACAGATAATCCCATCTTGTTTTTGCACGCCAAGAGGATTCGTCGTAAAATTCACCTGCGACTCTTTTTTAATGGAACATCCCGAAGCGTCTTCCTTAATCTCCAACGAATATTTCCCGCTTGGCTTTGGTACGGTGATGAAACGCGTCGACTCTCCCGTGCTCCAGGTATAGGTAAAAGCGGCAACAGGTGGCACTGCAGTGGGTCCGATTCGGCCATCTTCTTTACAGATAAAAGTGTAGGAAGCAGGTAAAATAAAGGGATCCAGCAACTCCACATGGTAGGCAGACGCATCGAGCAGATAGTTCGTCAGACAAGCATTCGAGATGGCCACCGTCACTACGTAGTCACCCGCTTGCTTGAAATCATAGGTCATTTCGGTACCTGTATACGAATAAAGCAAGGTTCCAGCCGGATTTAAGGGCACTAAAACACCATCCGCATTGCGATTAGGATCCAAAGTACTGCGGTAAATTTTCCAATCCAAACGATCATTTTTAATAGGGTCACACAAATCCTGACTCACTTTAAAATGATAGGTCGTACCATCGCAACTTTGCTGAATACTCGGAGTAGAAGACGGTTTAGGCGTTAATACAATCGATAAAGGGAGGCCTAATCCACTTGTTGTTCCAGCCGCTAAATTCAATCCATTTCGCACAAAAGAAGCGCGAACTGACCGTGTAGAATCCTTTAATGAAATATCGGGATTCACAATTTTCCCTAAACTACTACTTCCATCGAAGGCGACATAAATGATAGCCCCACTCGATGGATCCCCCTGTAGCGCACCTATTTTTCCAGCACCTGACCATAAAAGACTTTTGGATTTTTGCATCAGTGTGGAATCTTTCGAAGCGAGGGAATATTGCCAAATCTGTGAATTTGGAATTCCCTGCATCGACACATAGATCATTTTCCCATCAGCAGAAAACTCTACTCCATAGGGACTATTCGCTAAAGGAATTCGGTACCGGTAGGTCGATTTACCAGTCGCCACATCAAAATCATACATATCTACTTGATTGGATGGAGGTGCGGAATAGGCAATGGCTAATACTTTCCCATCTCGAGAGAAATGAGTGGACGCCGTATTTCCAGTCGCTGGACTCTGCGCATTCGCCTCTATCGGTGCCGAAATTCCCGCTTTCGACACCTTGAAAGTGCGTAAAATAGTAGAATTAACATCCTGGGTTTGCAACCAATAATAATCGCCTCCACCGACTGCAACGCCAAATCGTTCCGCAGATGGAGCTGGACTCAAGAATTGATTTTTGATTTTAACTCCACCCTGTCCTCCATTTAATTTTCGGTCGTAAATACTGTAGTAAATTTGATTTTCACCCGCAGCATTGCGTTGAAAAGTGAAGATATAATACTCTGCTTGACAGCCTTTGCAAGTGGTTTTAGGGAGAATCGCTACCCCTTGGATAGTTGTCGAATCCCCATTTAATCCCGTTGCAACGAGTGAATTATCCTTCGCAAAAACACGGGAACCATTCGTATAAAAAATTAAATCGTTATTCTCGTCGGTCATTTTAGCCACACCTGCTGGCGTTCGCATGGGCCCTCTTCCCGCGCTAGGAGTGGAAGATCCACCGGTAAATCGCAAGGAAACATTTTGGCCAAAATTCCATCCATCCTCTCCCCCCGCCTTCTGTTTTTCCCCACAAATCTTCACCTCCATCTTCGCCTCAGCCGCGCATCCAGAACCTAAATCCGTCACCACTACCGAATAACAACCCGATTCAGAAACCCGAATCGTATCAGTAGTTTGTCCCTTGGGAAACCAAGAAACGCTGACCGGAAAACCAGGCTTTGCGACCGTATTAAAAGCATTCAAAACCACCGGATCCCCTTTACAGATCATCAAAGTGGTATCATTCGCGTCTTTTCCGAGTATAAAATCAGGCAAAGCCCCGATTTTCACATTTTGAGGGCCGTAAACAATGGTATCTCTTGCTGAAATCACCCGTAATGACACTTTTTTAGTGCCCGGGGTACAATACTGATAAACACCGGTACGCTGCGTTGAACTCGCACCGGCCTCTCCAAAATCCCACAAATAAGTCGCTGCCGCCGGATACACATCCCGAATCTCAAACACCGTTCCTGCCGGCGCATCCGTACAATTATTGCACTGATTGATGCAATTGTTTCTCACCTCGATCGTTCTGGGAACTTGAGCGATCGCGGTCAGGGAAACAAAAAGAAAAAACAAGATCCGGTACATGGTATTGGAATTACCCACAAAATAAGTCAATAAATTGGTTATTGCGTTGCATGAATGTAAATTGCTGAGCTATGTGGACTCGTTTATCCATTTTTTTCTGTTTACTTTTTTCACTGAGTGCTCTCTCGCTCTCAGCGCAAGATCCACAATTATCCCAAAACCTAGCCAACCCCTTACTCAATTCCCCTGCCTTCGCTGGTTTGCAAGATCAAAACAAAGTCTATTTAACCCACCGCAACCAATGGCCTAACCAATCCGCTAATTACCAATATTCGGCAGCGGCACTTGAACTTAGTTTGGGCAAAATCAATAGCGGCCTAGGGTTTTTAATCTCTTCAGACAAGCAATTTTCGAGTCTTCAAACGACCTCGATGAGCCTACAATATGCCTACCACGCGAATTTGAATGAGAAAACGCTGCTCTCTATGGGAATTCAAGGTTCTGGTGTGTTTCGCAGTTTGGATTATAGCAGATTGACCTACGGTGATCAGCTGGGATCATTTTTAGTGAATGGATCGCTGGGAAGTACATTTGATCCCCTTGCCACCCAGTTCGTGAATAGAACAGGCTTTCTAGATCTTTCTGCAGGCCTACTATTAAATAATGTGGGTTACTGGCTTGGTGCCTCGGTACATCACCTAAATCGACCCAATCAATCACTCATCCGCTCAAGCGAAGATTTAATTGCTCCAAAGTATGCACTAATTGGAGGATTTAGCGCCGCGATAACAGAGAAAATTAGCTTAAAACCTGCTGTTTACCTGAAAAACCAAGGGACATTTAGCCAATTGGATGTGGGCACCTACTTGCAATTAGACCCCATTGTACTAGGATTTTGGTACCGGGGATTACCCCTAAATAAACAAACTGCAGAATCCGCATCCAGTCGAGAATCCCTCATTGGATTAATTGGAATCCAGAATAATCGCTATTCCTTCGGCTATTCCTACGATTTTACGGTATCAGGCCTCGGCGTAGGTTCAGGAGGCGCCCATGAATTGAGTTTCTCCTATGTTTTAAACTGGGATTTTGGCCAAAGAAAATCCTATCAACGCTACCGACAGAGTTTTGCTTGTCCGAGGTTTTAGTCGCTAGGCACTAGTCGCTAGTCGCTAGTCCGAAGGGAATGAGTTTAGATTAGAGAGTATAGAGTAGAGTAGAGAGTAGAGAGTAAAGAATAAAGCACAAAGAATAAAGGTGGAATTCCCTGCGGGAATACATTCAGAAATATTTTTTTGCACTAATAAACGCAAAAAAGGGAGCAAATGCTCCCCTTTTTTAGATTCAGAATAGACTGAAATAAGTTTTCAAATCGTAGAAAATATGACGCAGGCTATTTTCTGATTTGAAAGATTATTTCAGCGTTCTTTTTACTTCTTTCATTTCGTAGCACTCCAGCATATCCCCCACTTCGAGGTCGTTGAAGTTTTTCACCGAAAGACCACATTCGTAGCCAAATTTCACTTCCGCTACATCGTCTTTGAAACGCTTCAAAGCAGAGATCTCTCCATCGTGAATCACGACGAAATCACGAATGACACGAATCTTGTGAGCACGTTTAACGGTACCGTCTAATACGTAGCAACCTGCTACTGTACCAATTTTGGTAATCTTAAACACGTCACGAATTTCAATATTCGATGTAATCACTTCTTCGAATGAAGGAGCTAATAGACCTTCCATCGCCGCCTTAATTTCATCGATCGCTTGGTAGATGATCGAATAGTTACGGATTTCGATTTGTTCTGTATCGGCTAAACGACGAGCGTTTTGAGATGGACGAACTTGGAATGCGATGATAACGGCATCTGAAGTAGACGCTAAAGCCACATCGGATTCAGAAACCTGACCTACACCTCTGTGGATAATACGTACTTGAACCTCTTCGGTCGATAACTTCATCAAGGAGTCAGAAAGGGCCTCCACTGAACCATCCACGTCACCTTTTACGATTACGTTCAATTCACGGAAAGTTCCGATTGCCTTACGACGACCGATCTCCTCTAATGTAATGTGCTTACGGGTACGTAAAGTTTGTTCACGTAGAATTTGCTCGCGTTTGTTCGCAATCTCACGTGCCTCACGCTCATTTTCCAAGCAAAGTAATTTATCACCGGCTTGTGGCGCTCCGTTCAGACCTAATACCTGAACTGGTGTAGATGGACCCGCTTTTTTGATTTTGTTACCGTGGTGGTCAAACATCGCTTTCACACGACCGTAATTATCACCCGCTAACATCATATCCCCTACGTTTAATGTACCTGCTTGAACTAACAAGGTAGTTACATAACCACGTCCTTTATCTAATTCAGCCTCGATGACAGAACCTACAGCCTTCTTCTTAGGGTTAGCCGTTAATTCAAGCATCTCAGCTTCTAATAATACTTTTTCTAATAAATCGTCGATACCTAGACCTGACTTAGACGAGATTTCTTGGCATTGGTATTTACCACCCCAATCCTCTACAAGCATATTCATAGCCGCTAATTCTTCGCGCACTTTGTCTGAATTTGCACCGTCTTTATCAATCTTAGAGAAGGCAAATACGATAGGCACACCCGCCACCATCGAGTGGTTGATCGCTTCTTTTGTTTGAGGCATGACAGAATCGTCAGCTGCAATAACGATAATAACGATATCGGTTACTTTCGCTCCACGTGCACGCATGGCCGTAAAGGCTTCGTGACCTGGTGTATCTAGGAAAGTTACTTTTTTGCCTGATTTCGTCTCTACCGAATAAGCACCGATGTGCTGGGTGATACCACCCGCTTCACCTGCGGCTACTTTAGCGCGACGAATGTAATCTAGTAAAGAGGTCTTACCGTGATCGACGTGACCCATAATAGTAACGATAGGCGCACGAGGCACTAAATCCTCTGGAGAATCCTCCACTTCTACTTCGACTACATCGATTTCCTCTTCTGCAGATACGAAGCTTACTTCAAAGCCAAACTCATCCGCAATTACCGTAATGGCTTCCGCATCCAAACGTTGGTTAATCGAAACGAACATACCTAAGCTCATACAAGCCGAGATTACTTCGTTCACTGAAACGTCCATTAAAGAAGCTAAATC
>JBJOIV010000018.1:0-28246 GCA_046046955.1 Bacteroidota bacterium
AAATCAGCACCGGATTACTGCTTTTCCTTTTAAGTTTCCAGGCCTTTTCACAGGATTTATTCCCGCATACCCAGCAAAAATGGGTGGATTCCGTTTTCAATTCCTTGAGTGTAGACGAGAAAATCGGTCAAATGTTAATGCCCCGTGGAAATGTGGCGGACACCTACGACACGACGCGTTTGTATTCGATTGTGAAAGACTACCACGTGGGAGGCTTTGTCCTTTTCAAGGGTCACCCGGTGAAGCAGGCGTTGCTAGTAAATGAATTACAAAATAGAACGAAGGTACCCTTGTTTATAGGGATGGATTTAGAGTGGGGTTTAGCAATGCGTTTGGATTCGACGTTCCGTTTTCCCTACCAAATGACCTTAGGTGCGATGCAAGGAAATACGGCTTTAATCGAGAAGATGGGCCTACAAATAGGGGAGCAATGCCGTAGAATGGGCGTGCACATTAATTACGCGCCGGTGGTGGATGTAAACAATAATCCCTTGAACCCGGTGATTAATTTTAGATCATTTGGGGAGAACCGGGAGGATGTGACGGCGAAGTCTTTGGCCTATATGAAAGGACTCCAAAAAGCCGGAATCATTACCTCAGCAAAACATTTTCCAGGCCACGGCGATACAGGGGTGGATTCTCATTTTGATATTCCGGTCTTGAATCACTCGCGTGCGCGCTTGGATAGTTTGGAATTGTACCCGTATAGAGAATTGATCTCGAATGGGTTGCAGGGTGTGATGGTGGCGCACCTGAATTTACCCGCGTTAGATTCCACGAAGTCTTTAGCCTCGACACTTTCTAAACCGATTGTGACGGGCTTATTGCGCGATGAATTGAAGTTTAAGGGCCTCGTTTTCACGGATGCGATGGATATGAAAGGGGCGACGAAGATGTTCCCGGAGGGCACGGCGAATGTGAAGGCGATCCTGGCAGGGAATGATATTTTGGAGACGTTTGTGGACGTTCCGGCGGCTTTTGACGCGATTAAGAAGGCATTAACGAATGGCGAAATCTCGCAAGAGGATATTGATCAGCGGGTAAAACGTATTTTACATGCCAAAGCTTGGGCGGGACTTGCCCACTATTCTCCTATCGTCGTGGAGAACTTGATTAAGGATTTGAATCCGATTAAATCAGAGGTCTTGAACCGCGAATTTGCAGAGAAAACGATCACCTTGATTAAGAATCCAGGGGAACTAGTCCCGATCAAGGCGTTAGACAAAACACGCATTGCAACTCTTGCCATTGGGAAACCCTCTTATGGGTCTACTTTCCCTACGGAGTTCCAAAAAATGGCCAACAACTATGTCGAAATGCCTCATTTCTACCTAGACGAGACGAGTGCAGATACGACGATTGCGCGCATCGAAAATACCTTAAAAACGTATGATGTGGTCTTGATGGGAATTCACAGCATTTCGATTCGACCAGCGAACAATTATAGCTTGAAGCCGGCGATTAAGACGTTGGTGAACCGTTTTACGACGCCTAAAACAGTCGCGATTCATTTCGCGAACGTGAATACCTTGACACAATTTGATAGCTTGAAGAACGCGGGAGCTTTAATGACCGCTTATCAAGATGGTATTACGCAGCAGGAAGCGGCGGCGGAGATTGTCTTTGGGGCGATTCCGGCGACCGGAAAATTACCGGTGAGTTTGAATGGGACGTATAAGCAAGGGATGGGTCTGACGACGACTTCTTTAGCGCGTTTGCAGTATAATTTATTGCCAGAGGCAGTCGGTATTTCGTCTGACTATTTGAATGCAAAAGTGGATTCGATGGCGAAATTAGCGATCGCAGTGAAGGGTGCTCCGGGTGTGGTGGTGTTGATTGCCAAAGAAGGGAAGGTCATTTACCACAAAGCTTTTGGCAACCAGATCTACGAATCGACTGTTCCATTGAAGACTTCTGATATCTTCGATTTGGCTTCAATTACTAAAATTTCAACCTCTGTTCCAGCTCTAATGAAATGGCAGGATGAGGGTAAATTCTCGTTGAAAACGACGATGGGGCAACTGGTTCCCTCGTTTGCGAAATCAAATAAAACGGGACTTTTATACGAAGATGTGCTAACGCACCAAGCGCGCTTAAAGGCCTGGATCCCATTCTGGATGGACTATATCGACAGTACAGACATGATTTTCCACAGCAAGAAATTCCAGGAAAAATTCACGCAAGACGATGTGAAATACAAATACCTGGAACGTTTCTTGAGCCCAGCGTCTGGAGAGGCACGTTTGAAGAAAAACATCAAGGATGAAAAGGCGATGTGGAAAGAATACGTGGACATCACGAAAGACGTGACGCGTTGGAAGCCATTCACGTTGTCTTATGCGCAATCTGAGGAATATCCGACGCAAGTGGCGCCTACTTTATGGGCACACAAAACCATGAAAGAGCGGATTATGACGGCGATTAAGGAGAGTCCTTTGCGCGAGAAAAAGGAGTATGTGTATTCGGATTTATCCTACTATTTATTGCCTTCGGAATCGCCACGCATGACGGGAAAACCGTGGACAGATTTCTTATCGGATACGTTTTACAAGCCTTTAGGGGCGTCGACTTTAGCTTATCAAGCAGAAAAGCATTTTCCTTTAGCGCGTATCGTGCCATCGGAATACGATTCTCTTTTCCGCAAGACCTTAATTCATGGAAAGGTGCACGATGAAGGGGCGGCTCTTTTAGATGGTATTTCGGGCCACGCGGGCTTATTCGGTAATGCGAATGACTTAGCGAAATTGATGCAGATGTACTTGCAAAAAGGCTATTATGGCGGCCAACAATTCATCCAAGAATCGACGATCAAACAATGGACTTCGTATCCATTTAGTGCGTCTGAAAATGCGCGTCGCGGTGTAGGTTTTGACAAGGTGGACCGCAATAAAGCGGGGATTTCGGCGGCGGCTTCGGCGAGCGCTGAGAGTTTTGGGCATTCTGGATTTACAGGAACCTATACTTGGGTGGATCCAGCTCAGGATTTAGTGTATGTGTTTTTATCGAACCGAGTGTATCCGACGCGTAATAATTCCAAAATCTCAGACATGAATATCCGTACCGGAATTAACGAGGTCATTTATCAAGCCATTAAAAAAGGAAACTAATATGCGCATATTAATCACGGGAGGTACAGGTTTTGTGGGGGCAGCTCTGAAGCAATTTTTGCTTACTCAGGGCCATGAGGTCGTGATTTTATCTCGCTCTGGCGGTGACTTTCAATGGGATGTTTCCTACGGTTACATCGACCCGGCAGCCTTTGAAGGGGTTGATGCGATTGTGCATTTAGCGGGGGCAGGGATTGCGGAGGAACGCTGGTCTGCTGCTCGAAAAAGAGAATTAGTGAACAGCCGCGTGCGTAGCACCGCGGTTTTATACCAAGCACTTTCCACTATTCCACATTCCATTAAAACAGTTGTCTCGGCATCTGCTATCGGCTTTTATGGAGCAGATACGGGTGAAGCGGAGTGTGTCGAAACCTCGCCGGTGGGACTTGATTTTTTAGCAGATTGTACCAAACAGTGGGAAGAGGCAGTAGACCAAATCGCTACTTTAGGTATTCGTCTCGCCAAAGTCCGCATCGGCCTAGTGATGGGTGCAGAGGGCGGTATTTTTCCCGTAATCTCGAAACCAATTCGTTGGGGTCTAGGCGCAAATCTAGGTTCCGGAAAGCAATGGCAATCTTGGATCCATATTACCGACCTTTTGAGAATTTTTAACGAGTTATTGATAAATCCGGCCTTGTCTGGCGTCTATAATGGCGTGGCTCCTGAGCCGATTCGGGCGGGTGAAATGAATAAGCAAATTGCGTCCGCTTTGCGTAAGCCCTTCTTTTTGCCTTCCATCCCGGGCTTTTTACTGCGCCTCGTTTTAGGTGAAATGGCCTGTTTAGTGCTGGGCGGTAGCCGTGTGTCTTCGGCGAAAATAGAAAAAGACGCGACCTTTTCCTTTACCTTTGTTCGCTTCGAGGAAGCATTAAAAGAAATTCTACATGTCTAAAAAAATATTGATTTATTGCGGGTCTTCTAGAGGCCATAATCCGGTATATGCGGAGCAAGTGGTAAAATTAGCACAGGCCTTGCATGCCCATGGATGCCAGGTGATTTTTGGCGCTGGAAGCGTGGGTTTGATGGGTGTTTTAGCCGATGAATTCTTGCGTTTAGGTGGTCACGCGATCGGTGTGATTCCTCAGTTTATGGAACCTTGGGAGGTGAAGCACAAGGGTTTGCCGGAGTTACATGTAACGGATACGATGCACACGCGCAAGGCCCTGATGGCTGAAATGGCGGATGGGGTGATTGCGATGCCGGGAGGTTTTGGTACTTTGGACGAATTATTCGAAATCCTTACCTGGAAGCAATTAGACTTACATGAGATGCCTGTTTCGGTGTTTAATATCAACGGCTACTTCGACCATCAATTGAAGCAAATCCAGCACATGGTGGATGAAGGTTTCTTGAAGCAACCGAATATGGATGCCCTGCAAGTGGAGTCTGATCCAGAGAAATTAGCGGATTGGATCATGGCTTATGAGCCGGAGAAAATGGAGAAAAAGTGGATTTACGTGGGATGAAAAAAACCTTGTTCTTCTTATTGATGTCTGTTTGTCTGATGGCACAGAAGACCCCAGAAAATTTGGGGTCAGCTGTGAATTCGGAGTATTCAGAATTAAATCCGGTGATTTCGCCGGATGGAAGAACGCTGTATTTTGGACGTAAAAGTCATCCGGCTAATCGCTATGGAGTGAAAGGCTCAGAGACGATCTCGGGCTCACAGGATATTTGGTTCTCCGAAAAAGTAGGGGATACTTGGAGCACCGCTCGTCGTTTATCCGAAGTATTAAACCGCGATCAATACAACACCATCTTATCGATTTCCCCTGATGGCCAAACCATCCTCTTAAAAGGCGCCTACGTAAACGGCACCTACGAAACGAGGGGTTTTTCGATCTCCAATAAAACGACTGCCGGCTGGACAGTTCCTGTCAAAATAGAGATACCGGGCTATGAGCAAATGAGCAAAGGGAAAAACGAATATGGGTATTTAACCATGGACGGGAAGGCCTTGCTACTCGCCTTCGCTCGCAAGAAGAACAGCGAAGACGACGATTTATATGTGAGCTTTTTTGAAGAGGGTCGCTGGACGCGTCCTTTGGATTTAGGCGAAACCATCAACACGAAATATTCCGAAACGACGCCCTTTCTTTCCGCGGATGGAAAGACGCTTTATTTCTCCTCGGATCGTCCAGGAGGACAAGGGAGCCAAGATATTTACCTCACTCGTCGACTAGATGACACCTGGCAAAACTGGCGCAAGCCCCAAAACCTCGGCTCACCCATCAACACCGAAGAATACGATGCTTATTATTCCATCGCTGCGAAAGGGGATTATGCCTATTTCATGTCGGGGAAGGGTTCGCTGGGGAAGAAGGATATATTTCGACTTTCAGTCGAGTCGCCTACGGCCGGCGATGCCGGCGGAGGCGCAGTCAATGAGTCGTCACAGGTCGGCGGAGCAGCCCTTGACTTAGTCAATGAGTCGCCTGACGCCTCCGGCTCAGTCAATAAGTCGCCGGGAGGTCCCGGCGCAGTCAATAAGTCGTCACTTCGTGACTTAGTCAATGAATCGCCGCAAAGCGGCTTAGTCGGTGGATCCACTCGCTCGGTAACCTCGCAAGAGTCTGATCCGGTGGTTTTATTATCGGGTACGGTATTGAATCAGCAGACCGGAAAAGTGCCAGAGGATGCTTCGGTGACCTATGAGGATTTGTCTACGGGTAAGGTATTAGGCCAAGCAAAGCCAGATCCGAATACGGGTAAGTATAAATTAGTCTTGCCGTTTGGTAAGAATTATGGAATTACGGCGAAGGCCAAAGGTCTTATCCCTGCTTCCACGAACTTGGATTTAAGCACCATGAAGGGGCGCTATCTAGAATTAGATGACCGCGATCTGTCGATGGTTCCATTAGTGAAAGGAAACACGGCGACGATTAATAACCTCTTCTTCGATCTGGGTAAGGCGACGTTGAAACCGGAATCTGGACCTGAATTGAAGCGTATTTTACAGGTGATGACGGAGAATAAGTCCTTGGTGATCGAGATTAGTGGTCATACGGATAATACCGGTTCAGATGAAATCAATGACAAATTATCCCTAGAGCGGGCGAATGCAGTGAAAGAGAACTTATTAAAAGGAGGCATTGATACGTCTCGAATTCGGACCAAGGGATATGGTAAGTCTAAACCGAAAGCGGATAACTCGACAGAAGAAGGTCGCCAAATCAACCGCCGAGTAGAAATTGAAATTTTATAATATGGAGCCCAAAAAGAATTGGAAATACGTGCCCGCACCGCCGGCCGCAGAGGTAGAGGCGTTAGGGGAGGCTTTGGGACTTAAGAACTCCTATTTTTTATCCTTACTAGTTTCTCGCGGAATCAAGACCTTCGAACAAGTGAAGGATTTCATGGTTCCAGAGGTCAATCAACTGCACGACCCTTTCCTGATGAAGGATATGGACAAAGCGGTGGAAAGACTCGGTCTGGCACTTGAATCCGGTGAGAAAATCTTGATTTATGGCGATTATGACGTAGATGGGACGACTGCAGTAACCCTTGTTTATAGTTATCTGGCCGGTATTTTAGGAGCGGATTGTGACTATTACATTCCAGATCGCTATGCGGAAGGCTATGGCGTATCGCAGGCGGGTATTCAGTATGCGCTAGACAACAATTATACCTTAATCATCTCCCTCGACTGCGGAATCAAGGCACACGAACGCGTCGCCTGGTGCAACGAAAACGGGATTGATTTCATTATCTGTGATCACCATTTACCTGAAGCAACAATCCCAGATGCGGTCGCGGTTTTAGACCCGAAACGCAAGGATTGCCCGTATCCCTTCAAGGAATTAACGGGAGCCGGAGTAGGTTTCAAATTGATAATGGCCTTTGCCATCGCAAACGATTTAGAACTCGATCCACTGTGGGAATCGATGGATTTACTAGCCTGCAGTATTGCGGCAGATATTGTGCCGATGAATGGGGAGAACCGGGTATTAGCCTTTTTTGGTCTCGCTAAATTAGGATCAAATCCGTGTCCAGGATTAGCGTATTTATTGAAAAAGGCGAAGAAAAAAGCGCCTATTCAGATCTCCGATATTGTCTTCTCGATCTCACCCATCATCAATGCGGCGGGTCGCATGGACCATGCGCATGGAGCCGTGAAATTGATGCTGGCTGCCGATGATCAAGAGGCGGAGGCTTTAGCGGAGGCAGTGATTCAGCAGAATCTGGATCGCAGAGTAGTGGAGAAGGAGATAGTGGGGCAGGCTTTGGCGATGTTTGAGGGGAATGATTTTCTACTCTCAGCGCGCAGTACGGTCCTGTTTAATCCGGGATGGCATAAAGGAGTGGTGGGAATTGTGGCGAGCAAGATCCAAGATCAGTATTTTAGACCTACGATTATTTTAACAGAATCCCATGGTCAATTAGTGGGTTCGGCTCGCTCAGTACGCGGTTTTGATGTCCACCATGCACTAGAGGAGTGTGCGGATTTATTAGAGCAATTCGGTGGTCATACGCATGCGGCAGGTTTACATCTGAAGCCGGAGAATTTGCAGGCCTTTATTGACAAATTTGAAAGAATTGCGCAAGAAGGTTTAGCGAATATCTCGCCCAAAGCTGATCTGCCGGTGGACTTACAGATTCCTTTAGAGGCCTTGAGTTTGTCTTTTTATGACAAATTATTAGTTCGCCTGTCTCCGTATGGGCCGGGAAATATGTTACCTAACTTTGTTTCAGGGCCAGTTTTTGTGACCAAAAGTCCGTTCGTGATGAAGGAGGAGCACTTGAAAATCTACGTGGGATCGACGCCGGATGAGCGGGGATTAGAGGTCGTGGGTTTTGGGATGAAGGCTGATTTCTACGATGGGTTATGTGCCTCATATGAGCAGCGATTGCCTATTCAGCTGGTGTATCACCTGGAAGTAAATGAATACCTTGGGAATCGAACTTTGCAATTACGGGCCTTAGATTTTGCATCATTTAATTAAAAATTATAATTTTAGACATAACCAAAAAACTAATCATGAAAAAAGTACTCGATTTATTGCCTTCAGTTCTTGTGGGAGCCTTGTTCTTGTTCGGAGGACTCAGTTATTTTTTAGATTTCGGAGAAACTCCTGCTCTCCCTGCGGATGCAGTTTCTTATATGAAGTTATTAGAATCTTCAGGAATTATGAAAGTAGTGAAGGTGCTTGAAATTATAGGTGGAGCTTTAATTCTTTTCCCAAGTAAGCGCGCTTTAGGATTAACCATTTTAGCGCCCATTGCAGTAAATATCTTGTTATTCGAATTGTGCTTTGTAGGCGGATTGGGTGTAAGTATCGCCTTAGTGGTTTTATCAGGAATTATTGCTTACCAAGAAAAAGATAAATTCAAGGCTTTATTGTAGTAAATACGCCTTGAAATCAGCGAAGTCCGTCCCCATAGGGATGGACTTTTTTGTTTTATCCAAAAGCTCCGCTAATCGAGCAGGAACTGGAACGGAAACGCCTAACGTTCCTTCCACCGTAGGCAAGAATTTCGCATAATGGGCCGTAGACAATAAAATTCCCGTCATTTCGCCCGGATATTCCGCGGCATATTGTTGCAAACCATCGTAGGCAACAGCCGTGTGTGGACACATCACATAGCCAGTTCGTGCAAACACGTCCGCCATGATTTCCTGAGTTTTCTGATCGTTCGTATAATATCCTTTGATGATCTCGCGTACCTGAGACCATTCATCTCCCGCTAGCAAACGCATACGGATGAAGTTGGATGGGCTGCCTACGTCCATCGCATTCGATAAGGTTTCTACAGAAGCTACCGGGTTATATTCTCCAGAACGCAAATAATCGGCTACCGGGTGGTTTTCATTACATGACGCAACAAATGCCTGAACAGGCAAGCCCATTTTATAGGCCATTAATCCAGCACTTAAATTCCCAAAATTCCCTGAGGGCACACTAAATACGATAGGGGCTGTTAATCCTTTCTTTTTCGCTTGCGCATAGGCCGCGAAGTAGTAGAAGGACTGAGGAATTAAGCGAGAAATATTGATGGAATTCGCAGAAGCTAAATCGAAAGCTGAACGTAATTCGTCGTCGAGGAAGGCTTGCTTGACGAGTCTTTGGCAATCATCAAAAGTGCCATCTATTTCTAGCGCGGTCACATTTCCGCCCAAGGTCGTCAATTGTTTTTCCTGAATATCAGACACCTTGCCGGTCGGATATAAAATCGTCACGCTAATGCCCGGCGTATTATAAAAGCCCTGAGCTACCGCTCCACCCGTGTCACCTGAAGTGGCCACTAAAATACGGATCTCTCGCTTCGACTTCAGTAGATAATGTGACATGATCGCCGCCATAAAACGCGCACCAAAGTCCTTAAAGGCCATCGATGGACCATGGAATAATTCCAACACCTCCACTCCCGGCTCCAAGGAAACGATAGGCGCCTCGAATGTCATCGATTGATCGATGATTTTCTTGATCTCGTCTGAACTCAAACTATCTCCCAGTAAATTCTCACAAACCGCGATGGCAATTTCTGGCAAGCTGCGGTCCTGAATCGTTTCGAAAAACGAAGCCGGTAAAGCTTGGATGGAAGTAGGCATATACAAGCCATTGTCCGGGGGAAGACCGCGGAAAATAGCCTCTTCTAGGCTTACATTAGGGCTTTTGTGTTCGGTGCTATATAAAATCATACTAATCGTAGGGCATCTCCCTCCAGTTTTGGAAGGACAGAATACCGATCAAATTCAAGGCAAAATGCGATATCTTTTTCGATCCCTAAACCAAGTAAACGATTCACGTGAGAGGAATTTTTTACCGCCGTTAACAGGTCATTCGAAGCTACATTATATTGTTTCCAGGCCATTAAAGCCGCATCATCCGCCACCTCATAATCACCTGTTAAGGCATCAATCAAGGCTCCGGCAAAAAGGGTATCTTCTAAATTAGGTTTGCCTTTCCAACCTGCGCAAACGACTAGGGCGTTTCCGTTCCACTCTTTTAAAGCGGAAGCTATTCGAGAAATATTCAAAAAAGCACCCACATAGACGGCAGGAGCAGAGCTCGAACGGCGAATAGCGACCGTGCCGTTCGTAGTAGTCACACAGATTTTGGCGCCCTTCACCTTCTCAACGTGATAGGAAAAAGGAGAATTATCAAAGTCAAAACCTGCTGGGGTAATCCCGTTGCGTTCTGCCGCCGTCAAATAACCTAGAGTGCCGTATTCTTGGCAAAGTTCGACTTCTTCTACCGGCACAATCTCGGCAGCACCGCTTGCAAAAGCGGTTACCATGCAAGAGGTCGCTCTGAAAATATCCACCACAACCACCGCTACGGAGGATAAATCATATAAATGGATCAAGTCCGGCGATAAACAGACGTCGATTTTCTTCATTTTATAAGAATGGTAATTTAACGATTTCGGCTTTGATGGCTTTGTCGCGGATCGAAATAAAGATTTCAGTTCCCACGTGTTTTGTGCTCACGTAACCCATGCCGATTCCTTTGGAAAGGGACGGGGATTGAGTTCCAGAAGTCACTTCACCAATCGTCTCGCCCGCTGCATTTAAAATCGGGTAGTGTTGACGAGGGATTCCGCGGTCGATCATTTCGAAACCGACTAATTTTTTCGAAGGACCGTTCGCTTTAATCGCAGCGTGGTGGTCTTTCATTATAAAGTCCTTGTTGAACGAGGTGATCCAGCCTAAGCCAGCCTCGATAGGTGATGTCGTGTCATCGATGTCGTGACCGTACAAGCAATAACCTTTTTCTGTGCGGAGTGTGTCGCGCGCGCCTAATCCGATAGGTTTGATATCGAATTCTGCACCTGCCTCGAAAATCGCATTCCACATAGCTAAGGCATTCTCGTTTTTCACGTAGATCTCGAATCCGCCCGCACCCGTATAACCCGTATTCGAGATGATGATGTCGGAGAATCCGGCCATTTCGCCTATTTTGAACGTATAATACGGCATTTCCGATAGCGTAACAGACGTTAATTTTTGTAGTGCCAAAATCGCCTTAGGACCCTGCACCGCCAATAAACTATATTCGTCACTGCGATTCACCATCTCCACTCCGAAAGAGTTGTGGGAAGAAATCCAGTTCCAATCTTTCTCAATATTCGACGCATTCACGACCAAGATGTATTCTTTCTCGTTCACACGGTAGACTAACAAGTCATCCACGATACCACCCTCCGCATTCGGGAAACAGCTATATTGAACTTTTCCGTCCACTAATTTAGACGCGTCGTTCGAAGTCACGTATTGAATGAAATCTAACACGCGATCTCCTTTTAGGAAGAATTCGCCCATGTGGCTCACATCAAAAACACCCACCGAATTACGCACCGCTAAGTGTTCTTCGATCAAGTTTGTGTACAATACGGGCATATTAAAGCCAGCAAAGGGCACCATTTTCGCGCCTAGCGATACGTGAAGGTCATTTAAATGAACCTGTTGTAATTGTGTTTCTTCCATGGATTATTCTCGGTATAGAACCTGTAAAAGTGTTTGACCCACCGCCTTGAGGGTCGATTTGTCGATGTTTGCTAAATTATCTGCATGCGTATGGTGAAAGCTACCAAACTCAAAGCCGCCATTCACTGCCCGCAAATCAATCATATCAATCATTTGAATCTTTGCGATCTCATTCACCGCCGTGTGATCATCCGATATCCCGAATGCATCCTGATCCACAAATAAATTGCTGTATCCTAAATCCGCCGCCGTCGCCCAAACCGAGCGCACAATCCCCGGAGCATATTGCATCGAAGTCCCTTCATGCGGGAACATCGCGCCTTTTCCACCCACCATATCTAATAAGATACCGTAGTAAGGACGGTAATTTGCCGGAACTAAATTCGCTGCCCAGTGCTGAGAACCTAAGGCCCAGCTGTTCGGTTTGTGCTCTCCCGCATAATCTTCCGGTTCCCCGTGATCTTCTAAATCGAACAAAACGATGTCTACGCCCACGGCAGGCTTATTCTTGGTTTCGTGTAGATTGCGTGCTATTTCTAAAAGGACGCCCACGCCACTCGCACCATCATTTGCTGCGTCAATCGGCTCATCCTTGCGAACGGAGTCTTTATCCGCGATACTACGAGCGTCCCAGTGAGAGGATAATAAAATGCGTTTCGCAATAGTTGGCTGAAATTGAGCGATGATATTGGTGCCTTGTAATTTCTTGCCGTCGTACCGAAAAGCCGTGAAAGGCTGCTCTGTTACGGTCCATCCGTAAGACTTTAATTTGGCCACTAAAAACTTCAGGGTATTTTTACTTGCTTCAGAACCCGGAACTCGGGGCCCGAAAGCCACTTGCTGGGAAATAAAAGCATAAGCTGAATCCGCCTTGAAATCTGGCGTCTCTACGATGTTTACTTCCGCTGCTGGCACTTCCGTCGTTGGCTTCCAAACAAAGTAAGCGCCGGTGAGGGCGAAAACGAGCAGTAAAAAGAGCGCAATGCGGGAACGGTTCATCTGAAATGGCTGAAAAACAAGCTCAAAGATAGCAATACAATGCCGAATTAGGAATTAAGAAATCAATAATGTGTACCTTGCGGGATAATTAGAATTGAAATACCATGGCTTCCCCTAAGGAACTGAAATTTTTGAGCGGCTTGAAGGCTGAGATTTTGGAGTTTTTTGAATTGAACGACTACCGTTCGTATTCACTGAACCAATTACACAAAGCTTTTGCCATTCGTGATCGCAAGACGAAGGAGATTTATTCGGATTTAGTCGCGAAATTGATTGCAGAAAACCGCTTGATTAAGAATGAGGAGGGAAATATTCGCTTTGATAACGAATCTTTCCAGGTGACGGGGCGCGTGGATCATGTGAATGCACGTTTTGCCTTTGTGATTCCGGAAGATGGAGCGAAGGATATTTGGGTGGCTACAGGCGATTTAAATAATGCCAAAGACGGGGACAAAGTCATCGTCCAAGCTCGCAGACCCTCAGAAAAGAGAAAAAATGACCGTCCGGAAGGAGAGGTCGTACAGATATTGGAACGTCGTTCCGCAGAATTAGTCGGTGTCATTCAAGTGACTCCACACTATTCCTTTTTAATCCCAGATTCGAAGAAAATCTACGAAGATGTCTACTTGCCTAAGTTCGAAATCAAGGACGCGAAGCACTTAGACAAAGTCATCGTCGAAGTTACTCGCTGGGGTTCTGACGGGAAAAAAGCCGAAGGCCGCGTCACGAAAGTCCTTGGAAAAGCGGGCGAGAACGACACCGAAATGCACTCGATTTTAGCCGAGTATGGTTTACCTTACGATTTCCCAGAAGAAGTAGAAAAGGCTGCTGCCTCGATCTTAGTGCAGATCCCTTCCACTGAAATCAAGAAGCGCAAGGACATGCGCAACGTCTTAACGTTTACGATCGACCCGGTCGATGCGAAAGATTTTGATGATGCGATTTCGTACCAAAAACTAAAAAACGGCAATACCGAAATCGGTGTCCACATCGCTGACGTTTCTCACTATGTGAAACCAGGATCCGTACTCGATATCGAAGCCTACAAGCGTGCCACATCGGTTTACCTAGTAGATCGCGTGGTTCCCATGTTGCCAGAAAAGCTATCGAATGGACTTTGTTCCCTTCGTCCAAACGAGGACAAATTAACCTTCTCCGCCGTTTTCGAATTAGACGCAAACGACACGATTGTGAAGGAATGGTTTGGTCGTACGGTCATTCATTCGGATCGCCGTTTTGCTTACGAGCAGGCACAAGAGTTGATTGAAAATGATTCAGACGATGCCTTGGTGCCAGTTATTCGGGATTTGAATCGCATTGCTAAAAGTTATAGAGCACGCCGTTTCGAACACGGTTCTGTGAACTTTGAAACAGCAGAAGTCCGCTTCGAACTAGACGAGGATGGAAAGCCAATCGGAGTATACCCTCGTATTCGCAAGGATGCGCATAAGTTGATCGAAGAGTTCATGCTTTTGGCAAACAAAAGAGTAGCGGAATTCGTCTTCAATAAGAAAAAAGACGAACCTAAAAATACGATGGTGTACCGTATTCACGAAGCACCAGACCCGGAAAAATTGCAGGTATTCTCGTCTTTCGCGAAGAAATTCGGCTACCAAGTTACTACGGACCCGCAGCACGTCAGCAAGTCATTTAATGCATTGATGGAAAACATTGAAGGCAAAGGTGAGGAGCACGTTTTGCAGAGTTTAGCGGTTCGTACGATGTCCAAAGCCCGTTACAGCACCGATCCTGTCGGTCACTTCGGCTTGGCATTCCCGTTCTACTCGCACTTCACCAGCCCGATTCGCCGTTACCCAGACGTGATGACGCATCGCTTGTTACAGCATTATTTAGACGGCGGCACTCCTGCGGAACGCGCACCATTAGAAATTCAATGTAAGCATAGCTCAGATCGCGAAAAACTAGCATCTGACGCAGAACGCGCTTCCATCAAATACAAGCAAGTCGAATACATGAGCTTGCACGAGCCTCAAGTTTTCGATGGTATCATCACCGGCGTAACCGAATTTGGTATCTTCGTCGAGATCGGCGAAACTTCTTGCGAAGGCCTCGTGCGCATGGTTGACTTGAATGACGACTTCTACGATTTAGATAAAAACAATTACCGCATCGTGGGTAAATCAAACGGACGTGTCTTCACTTTTGGAGATAAAGTTCAAGTGAAAGTCCGCGACACGAACTTAGCTAAACGCACCATCGACCTCGAATTAGTGGGCATGCGTTCTGGCCTCGTAGGCAAATTCGCGAACAACCGCTCTCGCAAGAGAGAGGCGCCGAGGGGTGGAAGAGTGATTCCGAAGGGGAAGGAACGTGGGAGGAGAACGGGAGGTAGGAGATAAGAGATTATAGAGTAGAGATGTGGAATTAAAAAAGGCTTCAGAAATGAAGCCTTTTTTAATGGGTATTTGAAGAGTTTGAATGCAAAATCTTTATTCTTTAATTCGATTTAATATTACTGAAGCAAAATCGTTCAATCTAGAAAATGCGAACCATTTTTTTCCTAAATCTTTCAATGATGCACCAAAGTGATAAACTTCATTTTCATCTATTAGTAAAAATCTATCATGAATAGTTTTGATGATTTTAATTTCAATAGGGGGATATTGGCTATTATGTTTTTGAATATCTAAGTGTAATTTTTTATCAATTTTTTGTGTATATACGGTTGCTTTGACCGTATTTCCCCTTTTGTCAAGTAACGTCAAAATGCTGTCATCAACATAGTTATCGAATAGTATAATTGATTTTTTAGCAGATCGAATAAGGTTGGAAACAAATAGATAGGCATCAAAAATTTGGCCCTCAAAATAAATACCTTGTTCTGGAACAGTCTGCTTATTTTCTAATGCATCAAAAACATGGTTGAATTTGTGTTCGGTTTCTATGTTTTTATTTTCTAATTGGGTTAGGCGATGCTCAATATGCTTGCTGTTTCGTATTAGTTTACGCATTGATACAAAAGCATCCATAATTTGTATACTAACCTTTATAGCAATTTCACTTCTTAGTATTGCTGAGAGCATAGCTACTCCTTGTTCTGTGAAAGCATAAGGCAAAAAGCGCCTTCCTCCGTATGTTTCACTTGAGGTTCCAATTTGGAACCTCAAGTTGTTCCATTCTTCGTTAGTTAATTGAAACATGAAGTGAGTAGGGAATCTTTCGATATTTCGTTTTGCTGATTTGTTCAATATTTTGGTTTCAACTTGAAATAAAACGGCTAAGTCCTGGTCTAACATGATGGCAATCCCTCGCAATTCATAAATTTTATTCTCTATGCTAATTTGATTAGTAGTGTTATCCATGGTTATTTTTTATGCTCAAAATAGCTATTATTGGGCGTTAATAGATGCATTTAATTATCAATAAACTGATAAAATTGTTCAGGGGTAGTTCAAAAAAAAGAGGCCCCCTTTTGGAAGCCTCTTACAATCTATAATCTCTACTCTCTACTCTATACTCTCTAATCTAAAACCGCCGGTGTAGGACGACTCGTATTATACAACTCATACCAATCCTGGTGGTCCATCTCGATCTCGAAGGCGTCCACGATGTTTTGGATGCGGTTTTCTTCCAGTGTTCCGATTAAAGGCAAGGCCCCTAATTTGATTAACCAAGCCACAGCCACTGATTCGATATTGCTGTCGTATTTTGTTGCCATTTCGTTTAATTTCTTGCGCAATTTCAAGGCTTGTTCGTCTGTGCCATGTTCGATCCGACCGCCAGCTAATGGTGAAACCGCTAAAGGGCGCATGTATTTTTGCTTGATGTAATCGACGATACCGTTATCTAATGCACTTGTGTTCAACAAGTTCAGGTCGATGTGGTTCGATACGACTGGGATGTTCAAAAAAGAAACCAATAATTGGTGTTGGTAAACCGAGAAGTTCGATACACCGATGTTTTTTACTTTTCCGGAGCTCTTTAGTTTTTCTAACGCTACAGCCGTTGTTTCGATATCTGACAAGGGATCCAATTGGTCTAATAAAAAGACGTCAAGGTAATCTGTGTGCAAATTGCGAAGTGAGTTCTCTACGGAAGCCGTGATGTGGGCAGCAGAAGTATTTACGTGAGCGACGCGGATGTCTGGTCTCGCAGGGGAAGGGATGTTTACCCCACATTTGGAGAACAAAACAATGTCAGAACGCTGGATAGATTTCTTTGCCAAAAGCTCGCCAAAGCTCTTCTCCGCTGTATATTGACCATAACGATCTGAATGATCAAAGGTATTAATGCCCTTGTCTAAGCAGAAATGAACAATTTCGTCCATCTTCTTGTCTTCTTTTTCCCAACGCCAGAATCCGTAGATGGCTGGTGAAACTTTAGGACCTGCGTCACTTAAATATACTTTTTTCATGGGACTATAATTTTTGATGCGGCTAACAAATTGTCCACTAAATGCGTGGCTTTGGTTTCAGTTCCAGCTGGGGCTAATCGTATGGTGCGTAATCCTGCACGTGTTCCTGCGGTAATATCTCGTTCATGATCGCCGATCATCCAAGAAGTGTCCATGTCAATATCGTATTTCGCTGTCGCTTTCTCGATCATTAAGGATCCAGGTTTGCGGGTCAACGAATGACTATCAAAGTTTTCATGGTAAGGGCAAAAATAGATGTCATCTAATTTTACGCCTGTCCCTTCTTGGATCGCATCGTGAATTAAATACACGTCTTCGCGTTTATAAACGCCTTTTGCGATACCACTTTGGTTTGTAATAATAATCAACAAATAGCCCGCGTCCTTTAAGGCCTGTAAGCCTTCTTTAACTCCAGGAGGAATCACAAAATGGCCCAAATGGTACACGTAATCTACTCTATCTACATTTAGAACGCCATCGCGATCTAAAAAAATACACTTATTCATTCAATTCAATTTAGGCAAATAAAGCAGCCAAGCGGCTCCAAGGGATACGGCTTAAAATCAAAACTAGACCAAGGCCGTTCAACAACCACATGTTTTTAAACTTCGCGTCATCAGTGATGGCTTTTTTGTTTTTGGCATTCACTACCGTCGCTAAAACGATCGCGATAATGTTAACCGTAACGTGCTCTACTAAGATCAAGCGAGTTGCTGAATCTTTCATTGCAGCTCCAAAATCAGCAAATGCCGCTGTAGTCACCGGGCTAAGCGCTACATAAAGCACTAATCCGATCAATAATTGCGTGTGCAAGGAGATCATGTAAAACAAGCCTACTTTGCGATCAGATTCTGTGAAAGTTTTGCCTGTTAAACCTTTGAAAATAGATAAAATTCCTAGGGCTAAAACCACTAGAAACAAGATCGAGTGAATGGTAACGAAAGTTGAATACATAAGAGTGTGTTTAATTTTAACAAAGATACAAAAAGCCTCCGTAACGTGACCTTTGTTACGTTTAATCGTCTAATTTTCTTTACCTTTGGGCATAAATTACCCGATTCTATGTCAAATCCCAGCAAGCTAACGGCTATGTTTAACGCCCGTTGCCCGCATTGCCACGAAGGCCGTCTGTTCAAATACAAGTGGTGGAATGTCCTTAATTTTGCTCAAATGCACGAACACTGTCCATCTTGCGACGTTCGCTACGAAGTGGAGCCTGGATTTTTCTATGGTGCGATGTATATTTCCTATGCCTTCACGGTGGGAATCATGTTAGTGGGCGGAATTTTAGTTTTTAACTTCTTAAATGACCCTCCTGCGATGGGTTATATCGTTCCTATCACGACGGTTTCATTGTTAGCCGTGCCATTTAATTTTAGGACGGCTCGGGTATTATTTATACATTGGTTTTCTGGTTTAAAATACGACCCTAGCGCTGCAGCTAAGCATGAAAATTCTTGATTATTACATTTTAAAGAAATTTCTGAAGACTTACGTTTTCGCCGTATTCATCATCGTGCTCATTGTGATGGTGATCGACTATACGGAGAAAATTGACGATTTTATTCGCAAGCAGGCCCCTATTCGCGAAATTCTCTTTGATTATTATTTGAATTTTATTCCTTATTGGGCCTCTTATATTAGTCCTTTAATGGTCTTTATTGCCACCGTTTTCTTCACGGCAAACCTCGCAGCAAAGACGGAAATTATTGCCATTCTGAGCTCCGGAGTGAGTTTTACTCGCTTAATGCGTCCCTACTTAATCGGATCCGGAATCTTAGCCATTGGTACGTTCATCATGATCGGTTGGATAGTGCCAAATGCCAACAAAATACGGGTTCCCTTCGAACACAAATACATCAATAACACCTACTATTTCGATAAGCGCGATGTGCATATCAAGATTGCACCGGATGTATACGCTTACCTTGAAACATACGATAATACAACGAATACCGGCTACCGCTTCAGTTTAGAGCGCATCGTAGGTACGGAAATTCAGGAGAAATTGATGTCGGATCGCATCACCTGGGACTCGACTTCGAAGAAGTGGACGATACACGATTACCGCATTCGGACAGCTGGCGCGACCTCGTTAAAATTCGGAGCGAAGATCGATACGACCTTGAATTTGTTTCCCAAAGACTTCGAGAACAAGCACTTACTCCACGAAACCTTCACCCTTCCAGAGCTGAATCGCCACATAGCCTTAGTGGAATCTCGTGGCGCAGATGGAATCGAGGTCTTCCAAATCGAGAAATACCTCCGTTTCGCGAATCCTTTTTCGGTCATGATTTTGACGATTATCGGCTTCTTGGTTTCAGCTAGAAAAGCGCGTGGAGGCGTTGGATTTCAAATTGCGCTGGGCTTTAGTTTAGCCTTTATTTATATCCTATTCTTTATGATGAGCAAAGGGATCGCGGAAGGCGGCGGTATGCCACCACTTTTAGCGGTTTGGCTGCCTAATATCGTGTTCTCCGCCGTGGGAGTGGGTCTTTACTATACCATTCCGCGTTAAAAATGAGACAGGCTCCGCGGCTTCTCGACTATTTCAAGATTCACTTTATTGTGGTTTTATATGCGTTCACCGCTATTTTAGGGAACGCCACCCAGGCGAATACGCTAACCATTGTTTTCTTTCGCTGCGTCATTGCGGCAGCTGGTCTGGGTTTGATACTTGCTGCGGCTAAAAAGTCGTTTCGGGTACCGGGTTCAGTTTTAAAGATTTGGCTATTGAATGGTGCCTTTGTTGCCTTGCACTGGCTTTTGTTTTTCGGTGCTGCCAAAGTCTCCACCGTCGCGATGTGTCTCGCAGGTCTTTCTACCCAAACTTTTTGGACCTCCATTCTGGAGCCCATCGCAAAGAAAAAGCCGATCGCGAAGGTCGAAGTCTTTCTGGGGATTCTCGTGGTGATTGCCTTAGGCATCATTTTCTCCGTCGAACCAGGTCAATGGATTGGCTTAGTGATGGGCATTGGGGCGGGCTTTTTCGGCGCCCTTTTCTCCGTCATAAATGGAAATTATACCCACACCCATGACCCTAAATTGATCACCGTGTATGAGATGCTCGCGGCAGGTTTTATTACCGGGGCTGTCTGGTTATCCGGATTGTTAGGAGGCTCGCCTGGCTTTGTTCCAATCGGCCTGGATTGGCTCTGGATCGGCATTTTGGCCGTCGTTTGCACCGTTTACGCCTATACGGAGACCATCCATTTGTACAAAGTTTTCTCTGTTTTTTCGATCAATCTCGTGATCACACTCGAACCCGTTTATGGGATTCTATTAGCCGTTTTTATTTTTGGCCAAAAAGAAGTCATGCAACCCGCCTTCTACTGGGGAACCTCTCTGCTAGTGCTGACGGTGATGGCGCATCCTTTTTTGTCGCGGAGCGACAGTCGCGACGGAGTCGCTTAGTCGTCCTTCGGACTTAGTCATCGCTGCGCGATTTAGTCACGACTTTGTCGTTTAGTCGCCTGCGGCTTAGTCTATGATGCTATTGCCGGGTAGATTTCTTCGATTATTTCTTTTATATTTAGCTGTCTAACTGACTACTACGGACTAAGTGACGTAGTCACGACTAAGTCCGAAGGACGACTAAGCGACAAAGTCGCGACTAATGACTAAACCTATGAATCCAATCGCCATGAATCTGCTCGTTTACGGGCCAGATATGAATGATACCGTATTGTCTGAACTTTCTTTCATAAAGGAAGTCGGGTATCAAGGCGTTGAAATTCCTGTATTTAATACCGATTTAGCGCATTGGTCTGCTTGGAAAAAGGAGGTCGATCGCCTGGGTTTACAACCTTTCGCTTGTGCGATTGCGGGACCTGCGGAGAATTTGATATCTCCAGATCCGGCGGTTAGAGCGGCGGGGCTTGCGTATTTAAAAGGTGCGGTGGATGTGGCGGCCTATTTAGGAGCGCCGTATTTATCGGGGCCTTTTCATTCCGCCTTAGGTGTTTTTACAGGGGCCAAAGCCACCCAACAAGAAATCGACTGGTCCATCGCTGGTATTCGGGAGGTAGCGGATCATGCAGCCACGAAAAACATCACCCTTTGTTTAGAATATTTAAACCGTTTCGAGAGCTATTTGGTCTCTTGTGCGGATGAATTATATGCCCTAGTGGAGCAGATTAATCACCCTTATGTGGAGATTATGTTTGACACCTTCCATGCGAATATCGAGGAAGTGAGTACGGCGGATGCCATTCGTCGAATTGCGAAAAAGACCCCACACATTCAGCTGTCAGAAAGTACACGGGGGATTTTAGGGGAAGGGCAGGTGAATTGGCCGTCTGTTTTGCAGGCGATTAAGGAGGTAAATTATGGCGGCTGGTTAGTCGTGGAGGCCTTTAGCGAGAAATTGCCGGCGGCCCATATTTGGCGTAAAATGTTTAATTCAGAGCGCGAGCTAGTAGAAAAATCCTTTAAAATGCTGAATGGTAAATGAATGGTAAGTGGTAAATGGTGAATGGTAAATGAATGTTGAAATCTTTTAAACTATGAAAAAATATAACGTTGCGATTGTCGGACTAGGTTTCGGCGCAGAATTTATTCCCATTTATTTGAAGCATCCGTTGGCGAACATGTATGCGATTTGCCAAAGAAATGAAGAAAAACTCAACTCCATCGGGGATGCCTATGGAATCGAGACACGCTACACGGATTTTGAGAAGCTAATCCAAGACCCGAATGTAGATGTCGTTCATATCAATTCTCCTATTCACTTACACGCAGAACAGACGCTAAAAGCACTAAATGCGGGGAAACATGTGGCTTGTACGGTGCCTATGGCGACGACCGTAGAGGAATGCAAGGCGATCGTGGAGGCGAGCAAGCGCATGGGTAAGAAATATATGATGATGGAGACCGTGGTGTATGCGCGCGAGTTTTTGTACATCAAAGAATTATACGAAAAGGGCGAGCTAGGCAAGATTCAATTCTTGAAGGCGTCGCACCAACAAGATATGGACGGATGGCCGGATTATTGGCCAGGCTTGCCTCCGATGCACTATGCGACGCACTGCGTAGGTCCGGTGGCTGGATTGTTACGTTTGGAAGCGGAATATGTTTCTTGCTTCGGATCGGGTACGATTCGCGAGGAATTAATCCAACATTATAACTCCCCATTTGCGGTAGAATCAGCGCACATTAAGTTCCGTGATTCTGATTTGAGTGCGATGGTATACCGTTCACTTTTCGATGTAGCGCGTCAATACCGCGAAAGTTTTGAGGTCTATGGATCGAAAAAATCAGTTGAATGGCCTTTAATTGAAGGCGAAGAATTAGTGGTTCATACGGCTAAAAAACCGGAGCCAGAGATTCCTTCCAAAGTTCCTACGCCTGATTTCGCCCACTACTTACCGGAAGAAATCCAACGCTTCACAACGAAGGGCGTGTATGATGAGGACGAAAATACCCACCTTTCCTTCACACAAGGCGGAGGCCACGGGGGTTCACACCCACATTTAGTAAATGAGTTTTTACAAGCTTTGGCAGCAGATCGTGATCCATTCCCGAATGCACCTCAGTCCGCTAACTGGACTTCGGTGGGGATTTTAGCTCACGAATCAGCGCTACAAGGCGGAAAAATTATTGAAATACCTAAATTCTAGACGATGCGTTTTCTCTTATTTGCTGCGGCACTCTTGTTTCAATTCTCGGTTTCTGCCGCTCCTGGCAGACGTTTGGAATTATTATTCTTAGGCGATAAAGGCCATCATAAGCCATTCGACCGCTATCCTGCACTGCAATCCGCGGTGGGAATCAAGGGGATGAACATCACCTACACTGAATCCTTGAAGGATTTGAATGAAGCGTATTTGAACAAATTCGATGCCTTGGTGATCTATGCAAACCACGATTCGATCGCGGCACCGCAGGAGAAAGCGCTCTTGAATTACGTGGCTTCGGGTCACGGTTTGGTGGCGATTCACTGTGCTTCGTTCAACTTCCGCAATTCGAAAGAATTTGTGAAGATGGTGGGCGGGCAGTTTTGGCGTCATGGCATGGATTCGATCCGCGTGAAAAACGAGGCGAATACCTTCGTGAAGATCAAGACGGTAGACGAGACCTATTTGCACAGCCAATTACAGCCGGATAACCAGATTTGGCAATCAAGAATCTTAGGGCCTGAACAAGCGAAGGACAAACCGGGTGCGACTACTGAACCTTACACGTGGACCAGAACCTATGGAAAAGGAAACGTATTCTATACAGCTTATGGCCATGACGAGCGCACGTGGGAAACGGAAGGATTCCAAGATTTAGTGACGCAAGGTATTTTACATGCCGTGGGTGCAGAGAAAAGAGCCTTGTTAGCGGCTTTAAACCTTCCAGTGTTAAAATACCGTGAGGCGAAATTGCCAAACTACGAGAAACGCGAGGGCGCTCAATTACAGCAATTGCCTTTAAGTCCAGAGGAATCAGTGAAGTTTATTCAAGTGCCTGTGGACTTCAATTTGCAGGTTTTTGCCTCAGAACCGAACGTGATGCACCCGATCGCGATGGCTTGGGATGAGCGCGGACGTTTGTATGTGTTGATCACGAAAGACTATCCAAACGAGCGTAAAGAAACCGGCGGTAGCGATTACATCTTATTGTGTGAAGACACGAATAATGATGGTAAAGCCGATAAGTTCACGAAATGGGCGGATGGCTTAAGCATTCCTACAGGTATGGTTTTTGCGAACGGCGGTTTAATCATCTCGCAGGCGCCCCACATGATCTTGTTGAAAGATACGAATGGCGATGATAAGGCGGATGAGAAAAAGATTTTGTTCACCGGTTTTGGGACAGGTGATACACATGCCGGACCTTCGAATTTGCATTATGGATTCGATAACTGGATCTGGGGTTGCGTGGGTTATTCAGGCTATAAGGGCAAAGTGGGAGCGGATTCGCTTCAATTTGCACAAGCTTTCTTCCGCTTTAAACCAGATGGTTCGAAGATGGAGCACATGACGACGACCTCGAATAATACCTGGGGTTTTGACTTCAACGAGGCGGGCGATGTGTTCGGTTCAACGGCAAACAACGCGCACGGCTGGTATATGGCCATTCCGCATCGCAATATTTGGCATGCGCCTATGACCTTGAATGGTTCTAAAAATACAGATACGCACAAAGACATGCGGACGATCACGAAGAAAGTACGTCAGGTCGATGTTTTTGGTGGATTTACCGCAGCGGCTGGACATAATTTCTATTCTGCCCGTTCTTTTCCGAAAGAATATTGGAACCAGATAGCCTTCGTTTCAGAGCCTACGGGTCACGTGATTCACCAAAATCGCCAAGTGCCTACAGGTTCTGATTTCAATGACAAAGAAGCATTCAACTTCCTTGCTGGAGCTGACGAATGGGTTTCGCCTGTGTTCGCGCAGGTGGGTCCAGATGGAGCTGTTTGGGTAGCGGACTGGTATTCCTACATCATCCAGCACAACCCGGTGCCACAAGGATTTAAGAATGGTGGCGGAAATGCCTATGACACGGATTTACGTGATTTTACCCATGGTCGTATTTACCGCGTGGGCTATAATAAAGCGCCAGCCTATACACCGGTTTCATTGAAAACTCCAGCGGAATGTATCGCAGCTTTAAGTAATTCGAACTTGTTCTGGCGTTTGAACGCGCAGCGCCTGTTAGTGGAACGCGGAAATAAGGATGTTGTTCCAGCATTAGTTGCTTTAATAGGTTCTGCCAAAACCGATGAAATCGGTCTCGCTCCCGGCGCAATCCACGCCCTACGTACCTTAGAAGGTTTAGGCGTGTTGCCAATGGACGTTTTAGCACGTGCGATGAAGCATTCATCTGCGGCAGTGCGTAAGCAAGCGGTGCAAGTTTTACCTCGCACGGCGGCTTCGACGAAATTGATTTTGGACCAAAAAATGCTCAACGACAAAGACTCCTTAGTCGTCTTGCATTCCATCTTAGCTTTAATCGAAAGTCCATCATCGCCGGCCGTAGAAGCGGCAATGGCTCGTAAAATCGCAGTTTCGGCTAAAACCACAGACCGTTGGATCCCAGATGCTTTAGCAGCTTACGTAATGGCCGGTGGCCCGGCACGTCGTGCCGCATTCATCGCAAAACAAGGTGCACAATCAGGCGCGGTAGTTGCTGAGAAATTAGCAAAAGAGGCAAAAAATCCATCATCTACTGGGACTGAATCAGGCCTAGACTTAGTCGTGGAAGAAGTACAAATCAAAGGTGGTAACTTCCGTTTACGTGAAGGCGCTAGCTTCGTGATTCGCGTGAAAAACAGAGGAGATAAAGCTTTACCAAAAGGCACTCCACTTCCTTTAACCGTCAAAATCGAAGGCGTGGGTCGTCGTACCGATTTGGAATCCTATACCTTCACAGATGGTGCAGCTCCAGGCGAAACAGTTTCCGTGGTGAAAAACAACAACGGTCCTTGGACTGGAAACCTAGGCTGGACAGCTGACGAAGCGGGTAATTATGTGATGGAGATTAACCTAGATACCAAAGCGGTTTTAAGCGAATCAAATCGCAATAACAACACCTTCAGACAACCCATCGTGGTTTCATTGCCAGCTGATTTAGGTTCGTATATTGTGGAGAAATCGTTCCGCGGTATGACCTCAGATGATTCTGCGAACGACATCGTCGCTTTATTACGCTCGATCAAACAAGTGGCTAGTCCTACCATGGGCGCTGCCTTGAAAGGGGCTTCTGCAACTTGGAATGCGAAACGCGCAGCAGATTTATCGGCTGACAATGTGGACTTTTTGAAAGGTTTAGGCAAGCAATTGCGTCCGCAAGATGTAGAGGCATATGAGCGCTTAGCGGGACTTTGGAAAGTAGAAATACCTTCAGCTGAAGTGAAAGGGGTAGTCGTAAAACGCACGATTATGACGATCAAAGAGGCGATGAAATACAGCCCAGCCGAATTCACGGTTCCGGCAGGTGCGACAGTCGAACTGATCTTCGAAAACGTCGATGCGATGCAACATAACTGGGTTTTAGGTACTTTAGGTAGCCAAGAAAAAATCGGTTTAGCCGCAGACAAAATGATCACGGCAGCGGATGGCGCAGCGAAAAACTACATTCCAGCTATGCCGGAAGTGTTAGCTTACACACCACTAGTGGAATCTGATGGCCGCGTGAAAGTAGTCTTTAAAGCACCAAGCGTTCCAGGCAATTACCCGTTCTTGTGTACCTTCCCGGGGCACTGGAGGATTATGAATGGCATTATGAAAGTTGAATAATGCTCCGCATTATTCAACTTTCATTAGAGTAGAGATAGTAGAGTAGAGAGTATAGATAGGAGATTTTAGTGTAGATAATCGGGATGTTTATAAATATCTCTACTCTTTACTCTATAATCTCTTATCTTTTTTTAAAGCACAAAGAACAAAGCACAAAGAATAAAGTAGGTTGTTGCTACGCAACGCCTTGTGAAATGTTTTGACTAAGTCCGTAGGACGACTAAGCGACAGCGTCGCGACTAAACGACGTAGTCGTGACTTAGCTGCACAGCAGCGACTACCTCGCTGACAAGAAAATTCTTTTGTACCTTTGTTGCATGAAATTCTCAATTAGCCACACGGATCCTAGCTCGAAAGCGCGCGCTGGGGAAATTACGACAGATCACGGGACGATTCAAACGCCCATTTTTATGCCTGTGGGCACTGCGGGGACCGTTAAAGGCGTTCATATTTCAGAATTAACCGATCCGATTAAGGCCCAAATCATCCTAGGAAATACCTACCACTTGTACCTTCGTCCAGGTTTAGAGGTAATCGAAAAGGCAGGAGGATTACATAAATTCAATGGCTGGCAAGGACCAATTTTAACGGACTCAGGAGGCTACCAAGTGTATTCTTTGGCAGGAACCGGACGAAAAATCCAGGAAGAAGGGGTCAAATTCAAATCGCATATCGACGGAAGTATTCATTATTTCACGCCGGAAGGGGTGATGGATATTCAGCGCACGATAGGGGCGGATATTATCATGGCTTTTGACGAATGTACACCGTATCCATGTACTTACGAATATGCGCGCAAATCGATGGATATGACGCACCGCTGGTTAGATCGTTGCATCAAACGATTTGACGAAACAGACCCTAAATACGGTTATAATCAGACTTTATTCCCTATTGTTCAGGGCAGTGTATACTCCGATTTACGTAAAGTATCAGCGGAATATATTGCTTCCAAAGGCGCTTTCGGTAATGCTATCGGAGGTTTATCCGTGGGAGAGCCGGTAGAAGATATGTATGCAATGGCGAATGAAGTGACGGATATATTGCCCAAAGACAAGCCCCGTTACCTGATGGGAGTGGGGACGCCTGCCAATATTTTGGAAGGCATAGCGCTCGGAATTGATATGTTCGATTGCGTGATGCCTACTAGAAATGCCAGAAATGGGATGATTTTTACGACGCAGGGAATTATCAATATCAAGAATAAGAAATGGGAGTCGGACTTTTCGGTTATCGATCCACATTTTGTCAATGACGTTCACGGCCAATACACCAAATCCTACCTGCGTCATCTGGTTCGTTGCGAGGAGATGCTAGGGGCGATGATTGCGAGTGTGTGTAACCTTCGTTTCTATCTGTGGATGGTGGGCGAAGCTCGCAAGGAAATTCAAGCGGGCACATTTACGGCTTGGAAAAACCGAATGATTCCGCAATTCATGCATCGCCTGTAATTTTTATGTATTTCGCGCGACGAGGAAAACGCCGCGCGAATCAGTTTCAAGGAATAGGCAATACCTTACTTTCTTTGAAAGAAGACAAGATCACCATCGTCGAAGTGGCAGCCACTTCTTCGATTTCGTTGATTTTTTCGAGCATTAATTTCTGATAAGTCGAAATATCTTTCGAAATAATTTTCAACATAAAATCGCCAGAACCCGTTACGTGGTGGCATTCGATTACCTCTGGAATTTGATTAATTTGTTTCACAAATGACTCCGTCACTTGCTTCTTGTGACCTGTTAATGTGACTGTCACAAAAGTACTCACACCAAGACCTACTTTTTCTCTATCCACCTGAGCGTGATAGCTTTGGATAATCCCTAAGGTTTCTAATTTCTTCACACGTTCCAAAGTAGGAGCGGGAGAAAGACCAATTTCTTTTGATAATTGGGCGTTCGTGATCTTCGCGTTTTGCTGAAGGATCTCCAGTAATTTGTGGTCGGTTTGGTCGAGTTTATTGATGCTCATATTTTTTTCGAAAGCATAAATTTAGAGAATATTTTTACTAAAATTTGATTTCGACTTGCATAATTCAATAGGAGGCCGTATTTTTGCATCCACAAAACGCGAAAGTAGCTCAGCTGGTAGAGCGCGACCTTGCCAAGGTCGA
>JBJOIV010000019.1:0-27319 GCA_046046955.1 Bacteroidota bacterium
TCTACCTACCCAGGACTTTACTTTACTGGTGATGGATGTATGCGAGATGAAGATGGTTACTACCGAATCACCGGTCGTGTAGATGACGTAATGAACATTTCTGGACACCGCATCGGTACGGCAGAAGTAGAAAATGCAATCAATATGCACACAGGTGTTATTGAATCAGCCGTTGTAGGTTACCCACATGATGTGAAAGGCCAAGGAATTTATGCCTATGTCATCTGTGAACACCCGACGATAAATGATGATTTAACTCGCAAGGATATCTTAGCAACCGTTACACGTGTCATCGGGCCTATCGCTAAACCAGACAAGATTCAATTCGTGACTGGCCTTCCTAAAACCCGCTCTGGCAAAATTATGCGTCGTATTCTACGCAAAGTGGCGGAAGGTGATACGTCTAACTTAGGAGATACGTCGACGTTGTTGGATCCGAGTGTGGTGGAATCGATTATCAGCGGAGCAATGTAATTTGCTTCGCATTAGATTAGAGATTATAGAGTAGAGAGTATAGATTTAAAGCATAAAGAATAAAGAATAAAGAATAAAGAATAAAGAATAAAGAATAGAGTTGGAATCGCCTGCGGCGATACATTCTTTGAACTTTGCTCTTTGAACTTTGAACACTGTCAACTGATTACTGGCTACTGATTACTGACTACTAGCTACAAAAAAAAGGGATCGAATTTCGATCCCTTTTTTTATGGCTAACATTAAATGTCTTACCAGAAATAGGTGTAAAGAGCCACAATTCCCATCACCACAATCACTGTTCCAGCGATGAAAGAAGGCTCCAATTTGAACATTTTGGCATCAATCTCAAGACCTTTCGGATTGTTCTTACTTTCTGGATCAGCTAGTGAAATAATCACCATAGAAACCACGCAGAAGATAAATACCCAACCCATACGGTCCATAAATGGAATCATGTACACATCACCATCTAAGAACGCCGTGTAGAACATGCAATCGTTCACACCTGTCCAAGCAGGGATGTATTTAGTTAGGATAGAGAAAGCTAAACCGCCGATCATTGCGAATAACGCAGCGTTTGAAGTCGTTCTTTTCCAGAAGAATCCCATAATAAATAAGGCGAAAATACCTGGAGAAACGTAACCTGTATACTCTTGAATAAATTCAAAACCACCTTTTTTGTCGATACCCATGAATGGAGCAATCGCAATCGCTAATACCATCGCAGCTACCACAGCGATACGTCCGATATTTACTAATTGCTTCTCATTCGCATCCTTGTTGATATACTTTTTGTAGATATCTAGAGTGAAGATGGTAGAGATTGAATTCGCTTTACCCGCCATAGATGCCACTACTGCTGCCGTTAAAGCCGCAAAAGATAGACCTTTCAAACCAGCAGGTAATAAGTTCAATAACACTGGATAAGCGCTATCTTGATTGATTACGCCATCTTTCAACATCTCTTGTTGGAACATGCCATCCTTGTGCAATAAATACGCCGCGATACCTGGTAAAACCACGATGATAGGCATTAACATTTTTAAGAAGGCCGCGAACAAGATACCGTTACGAGCAGTTGGAAGATCTGCTCCTAACGCACGTTGCGTGATGTATTGGTTACATCCCCAGTAGTTCAAATTGATGATCCACATACCTCCGATTAATACCGTTAGGCCAGGAAGCGATGGATAATTCGCGTTGTCTTTGTTTAAGATCATGTGGAAATGCTCCGGCGCTTTGGTCATCAAATGATTTAAACCGCTCATCACACCATCGCCACCGAAGTGATCAGACACCATTTGTAAGGCTAAATAAGTTGTTGCTAAACCACCTAAGATTAGGAAGAACACCTGAATTACGTCTGTAAAACCGATTACTTTCATACCGCCTAAGGTGATAATTACCGCGAAAACGGACATTCCGATCATACAAACCGTGAAGTCGATTCCGGAGATGGTGGTTACTGCCAAAGCTCCTAAGTACAAAATCGATGTCAAATTCACCGCTACGTATAACAATAACCAGAAAACGGCCATAATTAAACTCACTGTAGGAGAATAACGCTGAGATAAGAACTGAGGCATCGTAAAGATTTTGTTCTTCAAATAAATAGGCATAAAGAAAATCGCCACGATTAAAAGCGTTGCAGCGGCCATCCATTCGTACGTAGCAATGGCTAGACCCAGTCTAAAACCATTTCCTGACATACCAATAAACTGCTCTGCCGAGATATTAGACGCAATTAAGGAAGCTCCAATCGCCCACCAGGTTAAAGAACCTTCGGCTAAAAAGAAGTCATTTGAATCAGATAATTCGGATTTTTTCTTGTTGTAAATCCAATAGCCGTAACCGGCAACTACCACGAAATAAAAGAGAAATACGAGGTAGTCAAGTGTTTGTAAACCGTTTGATTGCATAGAGTTTTAAAGTTAATTAAGGTCTTGAATTGCCTAAATTAAGATTTTTATCGGAAATGTACTAATTCCAAAGTTCGGGTTTCACCAAAACAACTTCCTCCTCCCGATCCACGATGACCATCCCAGGGAGTAAATCCTTCGTTTTACGAACGTATTTCTTCGAGGTAACAATCACAGGGCAAAGGGATTCAGTTTGTCTTTTGGAAAAATAGGCCGCTAAACTCGCTGCTTTTTCGATGACGAAGGCGGGGACTGTTTTATTTTGGGGGTTTCTCACAATTACGTGAGAACCGGAGACATCTCTTGCATGCAGCCAGATATCCTGTTTCTTCGCATATTTCAGCGTCAGTAAATCATTGTTTTTCGCATTCTTACCCACCCAAATCACCCATCCTTCTACCTCAAACTGCTTAAAGGGCAATTCTTCGGCTGATTTTTTATCAGTGGCCAAAGCTAAAAAAGGCTTCAAGCCCTTTCGGGTTTCGACGGAGGCTAAGGCTTGTAATTTTTCGGCAATTTCAGCTATTTCTTGCTTCTTGCGCGCAATATTCTCTTCCCAATGCGCCAATTCCTTACTGAAATTCTTTGCCTTCCGGTAGTAATTCTCTGCATTCGCGGCTGGACTCAATGTGGAATTCAACTTAATGGTGATGGGTTGATTTCGGTAGAAATCCTCTAAAGTCACCTTGCTCTCCCCTTCCGGAATGAGATGAAGAAATGCCATCAAAATATTGCCTATTTCCTCAAATGGCACATTCGTTTCCCGAATCACCTTCTGCTTCTCGAGCTCTTGTAAATACAATTGGGATTTAGCTAAGTTACGTTCTAAGCCATCCTTCACCTGACTTTTCTCTCGTGTAAACTCCCCTACTGAATAATGCAGCACATAAAACTGATTTAATGCGGAGATAGGATCGGAAGTTTCAAAAAGCGAATCAGGTGTGGGGAATAAAGTAAACCCAATTCCTTTAGGCGTCATGACTACATAGAAATGACCCTCCTCAAGTATTTCAAGCATCTTTTGAAGTAAGGCCCAGCGATCTTTGAGATGTAGGTTCTCGTAACCTTGAGCTGCCAGCCAAGCTTGCCCTTCTTTTCCTAAAGTGGGGAAAAGGGGGAAATAGTCGCCATCTGCAGCTTGGAAGGCTTCGAAACTCTGATCGATTGATCTTGATATGCCGGACAATACAAGCTCATCGTCCTTTTTAAGGCGCTTTTGGAACTGAGAATCATATTCCCCATCGCGGTATAATATTAGATTAGCTCGGTTGCCAAAAAGCTTAAAAACCAGCACATAATCGCCCAAGAAATGAATCCCAAAGGCTCGCTCATTTTCGTACATCTCTACTTCCTGGACTTCGGCCAGGAGTAAATCGGAGAAAAGATCAATGGAATTTCGGCCAGCGCGGTGGAAAGATTCCGGAAATTGTAAGCTAGAGAACTGGGGACCCAAAGAACATTTGATGTAGAAATCGTCGCCGTTTTGGCGTTCAAAACCTAAAACCAATTCGTCCTTCTCCTGCGAAAAACACTGTTTTAAGCGCGCATACATCAATATCTGCCGTAAATGGCTCGATAAAATCCGCAGAAAATAATAGTTATTATGCATCGCTTAGCTTAAATTTATCCTTATGTCATTGATACCCGACTCCTATCTCACTATCGCGAAACCTGCTGAAGGACTTTACAAAGATAAAGGAAGTAAATTCATCAGCTGGGCATATCCGGTGAAAGATTTGGAAGAAATCAAAAGCCATATAGCCTCCCTAAAAGAAGCGCATCCTAAGGCCAGACATATCTGTTATGCCTATCGTCTGGGTTTTACGCCAGAGGAAGCTCGCTCGAGTGATGACGGAGAACCGTCAGGAAGTGCAGGAAAGCCTATTTTAAATACGATTTTATCACACAATGTACACTATGTTTTAGTGGTGGTGGTTCGCTATTTTGGTGGAACTTTACTGGGGGTGCCTGGCCTGATTCATGCCTACAAGGAAGGGGCCATCGATGCGCTAACGAACGCGGAAATTTATGAAAAAGAGCCAATGAGCGTCCGGAGCATCGAATTTAGCTATGCGCAGATGAATGAGGTGATGAAAATCTGCAAGAAACACCCCATCCAACTAGTAAATCAAGTGATTGATAACCTTTGTATCTTTGAATTGACTTATCCAACTCGGCACGCTGCGGAGATTGATGCCTCGCTAGACAAGCTATGAACAGTATAAAAATTTATTTAACTGCCTCTGGGATTCAATTACAGAATCAACAGGGCCTCGTTTGTTCCGTTCCAGGCAACTGGGATGACTTTATTAACCAGAAGAATTTATTCGAGGTTTGCTCGATGCACCTGTTGAATGGTTTACAGGCCAAAATCGATAATCCCCTTTGCCCGATCGATTCACAGGAAATTTGGGCAGCTGGCGTGACTTATTTGCGCAGCAAAGTAGCCCGAATGGAGGAATCCAAAGAATCAGGCGGCGATACTTTTTACGACAAAGTTTACGATGCCGTTCGCCCTGAAATCTTCTACAAAGGAAACCGCTTGCGTTCCGTAGGTCCAGGTGGAAAGGTGCGTATTCGGAAGGATTCGATGTGGAACGTGCCAGAACCTGAATTGACCTTATTCGTTAATAAACATGGTGAATTAGCTGGTTACAGCATCGGCAATGATATGAGCTCCCGGGATATCGAGGGTGAAAACCCTTTGTATTTGCCTCAGGCCAAAGTATACGATGCCGCTGCCGGCCTCGGCCCCTGCCTTCTGGTGACGGAAAAACCCTTAGCACCTAGCACGGTAATCTCTATGGAGATCTTCCGAAATGATGAAAGCGTATTCCAAGGCGACACTGAAATATCTCAAATGAAGCGCTCACACGCCGAATTAGTGGATTATTTAACCCGCGAAATGTCTTTCCCAACCGGAGTATATTTGATGACCGGAACTTGTATCGTTCCGGATCCGCCTTTTACCTTACAATCTGGAGACAGCATCCACATTACGATTGAACCTATTGGAACCCTTATTCAAACTGTTGCCTAATGAATTATAAAGACGCTTCGATGGAAGAAATCGACTTAGCCATAGCCGCTGCAAAAGCCGCATTCCCTATTTATCGCCGTATTTCAGATACGCAACGCGCTGAATTTCTTCAAGCCATTTCGCGTGAAATAATGGCAATTGGTGATGTTTTAATCCAAACAGCCTGCGCAGAATCACATCTTCCAGAAGCTCGCATCACAGGTGAAAGAGGTCGTACTACAGGTCAAATTCAGGCTTTTGCCGATTTCATCTCCAATCCAGCCTGGAGAAAAGAAATTCACGATCCAGCTCAGCCGGACCGCGCGCCACTTCCTAAACCGGATTTATTTCAAACCCAAATTCCATTAGGACCTGTCGCTGTTTTTGGAGCTAGCAACTTCCCTCTTGCCTTTTCTGTAGCAGGTGGTGACACCATTTCTGCGCTGGCAGCAGGCTGTCCTGTTATTTTCAAAGCCCATCCTGCTCACCCTAAAACAGGGGATCTTGTGGGTGGAGCCATTTCTAAAGCGGTCGCTTCTTGCGGTTTACCTGCAGGAGTATTTGGTTTAATTCACGGTGCATCTCATGAGGTGGGAACCCATTTAGTGCAACACCCAGACATTCAAGCAGTAGGATTTACCGGTTCTTATCGTGGCGGAAAAGCCCTTTATGACCTAGCGGTGCGCAGACCACATCCTGTTCCAGTCTATGCGGAAATGGGAAGTGTGAATCCCGTGGTACTTTTATCCGAGAAAATCGCCGAAAACCCTGCAGCTCTCGCTGCTGGATTAGCTGGTTCGGTTTGTATGGGAGTAGGACAATTTTGCACGAATCCAGGCTTACTGATTCTTCTGAAAAAGGATGCCGGTTTCTTAGATTTATTAGCTGAGGAATTAGATAAATTGCCTTTGGGCACGTTTTTAACCCTAGGAATTGCTGATGCTTATGCAGCAGGCGTTTCAAATCTGGCGCAACATTCGAAAAAATTAACTTCGCGTGAATTGCCTTCCCCTACCCTATTTGTGGCTGAAGCTGCGACTATTAATCGAGTAGTTTTAGAAGAAGTTTTTGGCCCCTGCACAGTGGCCATTTTAGTGGAAGATGAAGCAGAAATGATTTCCTTCATTGAATCACTAGACGGTCAATTAACCGGAACTATTCACGGGACTAAAGCGGAAATGTCGGAACAACTAGTCGACGCCCTTTTACAAAAAGTAGGTCGCTTGCTATTCAACGGCTTCCCTACCGGCGTGGAAGTTTCTGGAGCAATGGTCCACGGAGGTCCCTTCCCAGCTACGACGGATTCACGTACTACGAGTGTGGGAACGCAGGCTATTTATCGGTTTGTGAGGATGGTGTGCCTACAAAATCAAATTTAAAAGAGCAAAGTTCAAAGAGCAAAGTTCGAATCCCCTGCGGGGATAATTCAGAAATGTTTTTCCTAAACGTCAAAAAAGCGGCAATTGCCGCTTTTTTGATTCTAAATCTGAACTTTGAACTTTGCTCTTTGTTCTTTGAATTTTAGAAATTTGAATTTCAAATTTCTAAAATAACATTCTCAAACGTCAACTCCCCATCCTTACCTAACTCCATCATCACCGCCGAATCTTTCACGATTTTACCGGATAAAATGGCTTTAGACAATTCGTTTAGCACAGCTTTCTGAAGCACACGCTTCATGGGACGACCACCGTAATTCGGGTCATAACCGTCCGCGGCCAATTTATTCAAAGCATCTTCCGTTGCTTCTAAGGTAATGTGTTGGTCAGCTAATCGCTTTTGCACTTCCTTGAACTGAATCGCTAAAATTTTGCGTGCATGTTCTAAGGTTAATGGTTCGAATAAAACGACTTCATCCACGCGGTTTAGGAATTCAGGACGAACGACTTGTTTTAAAAGTGTCATCACCTCTTCTTTGGTTTCTTCCAAGATTAACGCATTGTTCCAGCCTTCCATCTGCGCCATTTTCTCTTGAATCAAGTGGCTACCGATGTTAGAGGTCATGATGATAATCGTGTTTTTGAAGTTCGCGGTGCGACCTTTATTATCCGTTAATCGACCTTCGTCTAATACCTGCAATAAGATGTTCCAAACATCCGGATGCGCCTTTTCAATCTCATCTAATAACACGACCGAATAGGGTTTGCGACGTACGGCTTCCGTTAATTGTCCGCCCTCATCGTAGCCCACGTATCCCGGAGGCGCTCCTACTAAGCGACTTACGGCATGGCGTTCTTGGTATTCGGACATATCGATGCGAACCATGGCGTTTTCGTCGTTGAATAGGTAGGAGGCCAAAGTTTTGGCTAATTCCGTCTTACCTACCCCTGTTGTTCCCAAGAAGATAAACGAACCGATGGGACGTTTTGGATCTTGCAATCCCGCTCTAGAACGGCGAACTGCATCAGAAACCATTTCAATAGCTTGGTCTTGACCTGCCACGCGTTTGTGCAATTCATCTTCTAAATGCAATAGCTTCTCCACTTCGGTTTGTAGCATTCTGCTCACTGGAATTCCGGTCCATTTTGCGACTACTTCCGCTACGTTTTCTGCTGTAACTTCTTCTTGTAACATCGAATTTTCGCCAGCTGGCTGGGCCTGCATATCTTTCAATTTCTGCTCGGACTCCACTAAACGACCGTACCGAATCTCGGCTACTTTGCCATAATCGCCTTGACGTTCGGCTTGTTCGGCTTCTAACTTAAGTCGATCGATGGTTTCTTTTTCGGCACGTACGGCATCGAGCACGGATTTCTCTGCTTGCCATTTAGCCTTCAATGCATCTCTTTTCTCTGATAAATCAGCTAAATCACGTGATAATATCGTTTCTTTCTCTTTGTTATTCTCCCTTCGAATGGCCTCGCGTTCGATCTCCAGCTGCATAATTTTGCGTTGGATATCATCAATTTCTTCCGGAACGGAGTCGATTTCTAGTCGCATTTTAGCAGCGGCTTCATCCATTAAATCGATTGCCTTATCTGGCAAGAAACGATCTGAGATATAGCGGTTTGATAATTCGACTGCTGCGATCACCGCATCATCTTGGATACGGACCCCGTGGTGTAATTCGTATTTATCCTTAATACCTCGAAGAATGGAAATGGCATCAGCCACATCTGGTTCTTCCACTAAAACCGATTGGAAACGGCGCTCGAGGGCTTTGTCTTTCTCGATGTACTTTTGGTACTCTTTCAAAGTCGTAGCACCGATCGCGTGCAATTCACCACGCGCTAAGGCTGGCTTTAATAAGTTTGCCGCATCCATCGCTCCTTCGCCTCCGCCACCTGCACCTATTAAGGTGTGGATCTCATCGATGAATAAGACGATTTCTCCGTCGGAATCCGTCACCTCTTTGATAACCGCTTTCAAACGCTCCTCGAATTCCCCTTTGTACTTTGCACCCGCTACTAAAAGACCCATGTCAAGCGACATCACGATCTTGGATTTCAAGTTTTCGGGCACGTCACCAGAGACAATACGTTGGGCTAAACCTTCTACGATAGCGGTTTTACCTACCCCCGGTTCTCCTAAAAGGATAGGGTTATTTTTTGTTCTACGCGATAATATCTGTAAGACTCGGCGAATTTCTTCGTCGCGTCCGATCACCGGATCAATTTTTCCGGCCTTTGCTAATTCATTCAAATTCTTACCGTATTTTTCCAAAGACTGGTAAGTACTTTCTGCATGTGGATCGTTCACTTTTCTATTTCCTCTAAGTTCTATGATGGATTTCTTAAAATTTGCACTCGTAATGCCTAAAGACTTTAAAAAGTCTCCGATGGCATCTTTGGATTCAATGAGAGCGAGAAAAAGTAGCTCTACACTCACATAGGAATCACCAAATTCTGATTTCAACGCCTCCGCTTTCGTCAACACCTGCTGCAACGCATTGCTCGCATAGGGTTGAGCGCCCGATACTTTCGGATAAGAAGAAAGAATGGTTTGTAATTTCTCCTGGATCTGCTGAACAGAAACGTTATTCTTCTTTAAGAGAAAAGCAGATGTTTGGGTGTCGTCTTGCAAGATGGCTTGCAAAAGATGCCCCGTTTCAATGGCTTGCTGGCCATTCGTGCTCGCGATTTCCATCGCGTTTTGGATAACCAATCCAGCTTGTGATGTGTAATTATTTGGATTCATATCGGCTAGGTTTTCCCCCTACCTAGCAAATGAATATCCAATCGAATAATTCGGAAAAAATGACATTAAAAGACGCGCAAGAAAGAGCATAAACACGCCAAAATGGCGCATATTAGGCGAATTTGGCTTTAATCGCGTCTTCGAAATTCTTCAGCGCAATTTGCAAATCCACGATCTCTGAGGGAAAATGTTCGAAATCACAGACTTTAGCCTTCAACTCGATCTTTTCACAAATTGAATGTACTTGAGCAGCACCCAAAGTTCCTGAATTCCCTTTTAAGGTATGCAGTTCCGACTGAACGCCTTTGCAGCTTCCAGCCGCGTGAAAAGAAATAGCCGAAGCTATCTGGTCTTTGGCCTCCACAATAAACTCTTCTAACATGCTTTGCACGAAGGCAGGATCTCCGCCCACCGCATCAGAAAGCGAAGCTAAAACCTCCTCGTCCACCACGAATTCAGTCACGACCTTAGTCTCTTCCACAACTCCATGGCCATCAGCTACCCAGCGAGAAACCGTCTGAATTAATTGTTGCGCCCTGATCGGTTTGGCTAAATAATCATCCATTCCTGCAGCGAGGAATCGTTCTCGATCTTCCTTCATCGCATAGGCCGTCATTGCCACAATAGGAGGCAAATGAACGAGCCCCAAAGCCTTCAGGCGACGTGTTGTCTCCATACCATCCATCTCTGGCATTTGGATGTCCATCAAGACTAAATCAAAATTCGCGTCTTTTTGAAGAATGGTAATAGCTTCTTGTCCACTAGAGGCCATCTCAACCTCACAACCAGCCTTCATTAATATTTGGCTGGCTACCTTGCGATTCGTGGCATTATCATCCACTAAAAGGACGCGGGCATGCACTGACTGCAGGCTACCTGCTATTGATACATCTGATACGTTCTTCGTTTTCGCTGCCAGCGAAGAATCGCCGATAGCCAGCTTGATTGTAAACCAAAAGGTACTTCCCTTTCCTTCCTCCGACTCCACACCGATTTCTCCGTCCATCATCTTACAGAACTCGCGGGAAATAGCTAAGCCTAATCCCGTACCTCCGTAATTCTTCGAGGTCGAATTATCTACTTGCTGGAAGGCATTGAATAGTTTTTGCAGATTTGCAGGACTAATACCGATACCTGTATCTTTTACTCGAACTTCGAGTTCTGTCATCTCTGCTGTAACCGTGAGCGCCTTAACTGAAATTGCTACAGCTCCATTCTCGGTAAACTTCAAGGCATTCGACGTTAAATTCGAGAGTATCTGCAATAGTCGCGTCTCATCCGCCTTCACGAAAGCGGGTACATTATCATCTAGTTTATAAGAAACCTTATTCCCTTTCTGGTGTGCTAATGGCGTAAATAGAGCCATTAGACGATCAAACACCTCTTCTAGCACGATATCGGTCGGATGAAGGACCATTTTGCCTGCTTCGATTTTGGCCAAATCCAAAATATCATTCAAAATATGCAAGAGCGTCTCCGAGGACTTCCGAATCGTTTGTAAATAATCGCGCTGATCCTCATCTAGCGGCGTATCGCACAATAGATCGACCATCCCAATCACTCCGTTCATCGGTGTACGTATCTCATGTGACATGTTCGCTAAAAACTGCTCCTTCACCTTCAAGGAATGCTCCGCTTGTTCACGGGCTTCCACTAATTCGCTTTGGTATTTCTTCAATTCCGTAATGTCCCTAGCGATACCTGAAACTTCCGAGATGGTATCCTGCGTCAAAATAGGATTCAAGTAGATCTCTAACCAGCGGTCGGTCCCATCCTTCTTCTTTATACACAACTCGAAGTGTTGTTTATTCCCTCGGAAAGCCAATTTATAGCGTTCCTCCATCACTTTCCTTTCCTCTGGCGCCATCATCTTGAAGCCCATTGTCTCTGAACTAAAATTCAGTTGTGGCTTGATACCTATCTCCTGTTCTAAGAGTTCCGCATAGTCATGGTTGAAACTCTGCAATAGCAAACGCTTATTCACGGACCACATTAGGTGGGACGAACTCTCGAAGATGGAATTTAATCGGGCCGTTTCTCTGGCCAAAGCCTCTTCCGCCTGCTTCCTCGAAATCGCAATCGCCACTTGCCCCGAAATAAAGTCTAATAACTCTAAATCTCGGTTCTCGTATTTGTTCGCCCGCTCATAGGATTTCACCCCGATAATCCCCGTCACCCGATCACCGATGCGAAGGGGTACACAAAGCATTACTTTGGGCACCACACCATAAAGGTAAATCTTCTTCTCCGCTGCCAATTGATGAATATCATCATCATGCAAGATGAGAGGCTTATTCTCCATCAGGGCATATTCCGTCAAGCCATTACCTAAACGGCGCTTCGTAAAATGTACGCGAGAATTAAAGTATTCGTCTATGTAATAGGGGAAATAGATATAGCTCTTTCCTGGATCGTATTGAGCAATAAAGAAATTCTTTACATCAATCACCTCCCCTAATTGCTTGTGAATATTCACAAACAAATCATCTAGATTCGATGAATTGATTGCCACCTGGGAAATGGAAGAGAATAATTTATTTGCCCGCTCCGCTCGAACTTTCGCAGTCGAATTATGCAAAATACAGCGATAAGCCGTAGGAGTACCCCGTTCGAATCTACAAGTCGCTGAACCTGAGACATACAAGCGGCGACCGTCTTTACGTCTAAATACCGCCGTAAATTCAGGTATATCTTCTCCCTTAGCTAATTGATCAAATTGAGCTTGTGTCTGGTGCGCAAACTCGGGATGAAGGACATCCTGTATTTTCAGATCTTTCGCCTCTTCCTCCGTATAGCCCATCGTTTCTAACCAGGCGCGGTTCACGAAAAGGAAACGACCCGTCACCCCTGTGATTTGAATGAGGTCGGTGGTATTGTTAATTAAGTCTTGTAATTGAGCATTGGAGCGAGTTAAGGCTTCGGAAACCTTCTTCTTCTCACTTACATCCTCCCCGATAATGGTCAGGAAGTTATCGCTCACAACCGTAGAGGCAACCTCGATCCATTTAATCGCCCCTGATTTTGTCTTGTAATTACGTTCTCTTTCTTCGAACAATCCACCCGTCTGAATGGCCTTATCGAATGAATTGCGACGTATTTCACTCTCTCCGTCTGGAACTAAGGTAGTAAAGAAGTCTTTCCCATTTAATTCCCCCGGTTTATACCCTAGTAATTGATGGGTGTAGGCATTCGCATGCGAGATGGTGCCATCTAGCGCCATTACGATGCCAAAAAGCTTCAGGGAATCCAATGTTTTAATCAGGGCCTGCTTATCCTCCATGCCTTAAATCACAAATTTTGTTTAAATGTACAAAAAAGGGCTTAATTTTACCCCTTAAACCCACAAGACACGGTGCAAGTAAGAGCAAAAAAGAGTTTAGGACAACATTTTTTAAATGATTTAGATGCGGCTAAGCGCATCGTAGACGGCTTGCAACCGAATGGGGCCTACACGAAAGTATTGGAGATTGGTCCGGGTATGGGGGTGTTGACTCAGTTTTTGGTCAAAAAAACCGAATACGAAACCTCCCTCATCGAGATCGATAAAGAGTCCGTGGACTACCTGCGCAAAAACTACTTAGAGTTTACCGGCCCTCGTTTAATTGATGGTGACTTCTTACGTTATCCCCTTGAAAATATTTTCGGAGAAGAGAAGTTCGCGATTGTGGGCAATTTCCCTTATTTCATTTCTACGCAGATATTCTTCCGCATTTTGGAATACAAAGACCAATGCATCGAAGTGGTGGGCATGTTACAGAAAGAAGTGGCCGTCCGTTTAGCAGCGAAACCGGGAAATAAAGATTACGGCATTTTAAGCGTATTGCTTCAAGCCTTCTACGATATCGAATACCTATTCAGTTTAGGACCAGAGGTTTTTACACCTCCCCCAAAAGTCAACTCCGGTGTTATTCGCCTGGTTCGGAATTGGGACAAAAAACTAGACTGCGATCCGGCTAAATTTAAGTCTTTGGTCAAAATGGCGTTCAACCAACGTCGCAAAACCTTACGTAATGCCCTCAGAGCCTTGCAATTACCAGAACACCCATTACTTTCTAAACGCGCGGAACAACTTGGTGTAGCTGAGTTCACCGAGTTAACGATTTTATGGAAAGATAATGGCTATCCTGGCGCTTAATCGAGCTATTTTTAGTAATTTGCGCCGTTATACCTAAAATCCCTCAAAACATGGAAGAATTAAATCCAAATCACCTTCCGTTTGAACTAACCAAAGAGTTCATAGAGGACATCCGCTTGATGATCGAAAATCAGGCGAATGAGGAAATCTTATTGAAGTTAGAGGAGCTTTTTCCTGCGGATATTACCAGCATTTTAATCGAATTAACGACAGAAGAGGCTAAATACCTCGTGCTATTAATCGACACAAAACTAGCCGCTGAAATTATTTCTACGCTCGATTCTGACGACCGGAAGAAGTTCTTAAAGAACTTTACATCGAAAGAAATTGCACAATACATCAACGTGATCGATTCAGATGACGCGGTAGATATTTTAAATGAACAGCCCGTAAAAGTACGTGAGGAAGTAATCGCCTTATTAAAAGACCGGGAGCAAGCTCGATTTATTATCGACTTAATGCATTACGACGAGGATTGTGCGGGTGGCTTAATGCAGAAAGAGTTAATCAAGATTAATATCTCCCAAACCGTTACCGAGTGTGTGGAGGAAATCCGCAAACAGGCGGAAGACGTAGAGAAAGTATATTCCGTCTATGTCATAGATGATGACGGCAAATTATTAGGTACCGTTTCTCTGAAGAAAATCATCTTAGCAAAGCGAGGTTCTAAAATCGCCGACGTTTATGAAGATGATGAAATCGTATCCGTTCAGACCTATGCCTCTGGTGAAGAAGTAGCGGATTTAATGCAGAAATACGATTTAGAAGCCATTCCAGTGGTAAATATCCAAGGCCGTCTGTTAGGCCGAATTACCATCGATGACGTGGTCGATTTTATTACAGAATCCGCGCAAGAAGATATTCAGGTCATGGCCGGTATCTCCGAGGACGTAGAGGAAGATGACTCCGTTTGGTTATTAGTACGTTCACGTCTTCCATGGTTAATCGGAGGTATGGTCGGTAGTTTTTTAGCGGCCAAAATCATCGATCGATTCGATGATACGATCTCCATTTTACCTGCCATCTCAGCCTTTATTCCCTTAATCGGTTCTACGGGAGGGAATGTAGGAATTCAATCATCCTCTTTAATCGTGCAGTCATTAGCAGATAAAAGTGGTCTAGATACTACTCTTTGGAAACGTCTTCAGAAAGTGCTCCTAGTTGCTTTAATCAACGCTTTGATTGCGGCCATATTTGCTTTTGGATGTTCCTTATTAGTGGATTCAGGCCAAATCATGTTATCCATGACGGTCTCCATCTCTCTTTTTGCGGTGGTAATGTTAGCTAGTTTAATGGGAACGATTACGCCGCTAGTTTTAAACCAATTAAAAATTAATCCAGCTGTAGCCAGTGGACCTTTCATTACGACGACCAATGACATCTTAGGCTATGGGGTTTATTTTTTAATCGTTTACTGGCTTCTATAGCATATGATAGCGGTTATTCAACGCGTCAGTCAAGCGACACTTCATATTGACGGAGCATTACAAGCTTCCATTCAACAAGGCTTTATGGTGCTTTTAGGCATCCATGTGGATGATACGGCGGAAGATGTAGCGTATTTAGCTGGCAAAATCGCGGGGCTACGTGTTTTCTCAGAAGAAGGAAAAATGAATGTAGATCTACAGGCAATTAACGGAGAACTATTACTTGTAAGTCAGTTCACCTTGTATGCTGCCACTAGAAAAGGCAATCGCCCTAGTTTTTTAGAATCTGCCAGACCTGAACAGGCGATTCCGCTGTATGAATTAATGATCAACACATTATCTGAAAAGCTAGGCAAAAAGATCCAAACCGGCGTTTTCGGTGCCGATATGCAAATTAATCTCACGAATGATGGTCCTGTGACCATTATCATCGACTCTAAAAATACCTAATGATGACTATTTCTGAAGCCCAACAACAAGTAGATGAGTGGATTAAGACGGTAGGTGTTCGCTATTTTAGTGAGCTGACTAATATGGCGATGCTGACTGAGGAAGTGGGTGAAGTCGCTCGCATCATAGCGCGTCGTTACGGCGAACAATCAGAGAAAGAGTCAGATAAAAACAAGGACCTAGGGGATGAAATGGCGGATGTCTTGTTTGTGTTGATTTGCCTAGCCAATCAAACGGGCATTAACCTAGAAGAGGCTCTGAAACAGAACCTCTTAAAGAAAACGGTACGCGATGCGGACCGTCACAAGAATAACCCTAAATTAGCCTAGCGAACAGGTATTTGGCTAGATTGAATCTTCTTTGCTATCCCTTTACCCTCTTCTTTCGATGGGATATAAGGCTTCAAAATCGTGATTTGTTCCAGCGTTGGATTCATTTGTTGAATCGAAGGATGACGTACATCAAACTCAGCCTCCCCTGACACTTTATTGAATTCTTCTACGGAAATATTTTGACGCTTATTACGGAAGGAAACTTGGTGCGTTAACGTGCTATCTCCCGCTAATTTTCCCCCTTCCCAAGAAACGACAGAACCACCGTGTGCCCAGCCAAAACCGGAGATCGTGAAATTCTTTGTATTAATCTTCTCTACTTCTTGAAGTGTTAATCCCAAGTAAAGGCCTGAACTTATTTTCCAAGCTGAATTATCACCTTGAATACTCACATCTGATACCTTGCCTTCATGGAAAAACACACTGGCTTGTTTCGCTGTCCCAGGGAAAATAATCGCGCCTTTTAACGTGTCATCGCCCGAAATGATCGATGTATCCAATATCACAGATTTCTCCCCATATTTTGCGATTAAGCCTTTCGCATCCGTACAGGCTAAAACATCGTTTAAATTCTCCGTGGGCGCACTCACTTCAGGATTTGAGCTACAAGCGGTAAATACAGCCGCAGCTAAAAAGAGGATGATTTTTTTCATGGTTACAGAATTATACCTAAAATTACCGAAGCTTCCGGAGAGAAGCAAGTTAGAAATATTCCAAATTAGCTCAGCAAAATAAATCCAAGTTCTCAGCGTTTATTGATTTATGAGTATATTTGTTTTTGACGTTAAATTTACGCCTCTTATGCTACGATTTAGTTCCATCCTTCTACTACTTACACTAACTTTCAGTGCTTCGACGCATGCTCAATTTTGGAAAATAGGTAAAAAAGGAGGTACAGGCTTTAAAAAAGCGCGATTCAATCCGCATACATCGATAGGCTTTGGTGCTGGTAGTTCACATTACTACAGCCTAAACGACGAATTAACGATGTTTAATCGTTTAGTAAATGATCAATCTCGATTTAATGTAGGTGCTCATTTAACCCGTCACGTCAGCAAGAACTTCAGCATTAAAGGAAATTTGAATTATATCCGCCTGGCTGGCAATGATTACACCTTTGACAATTCTGCCCTATTACCTACCACACCCGATTTACGTTTCCGGTTTAGAAATGATATTGTGGAGTTTGGGATATCGGGTCTATTAGAATTAAACGGTAACCAACAGAGTTATATGAAGCGTAATCGCTTCTCTCCTTATTTGTCAGCTGGAATTGCCTTAGTTTCCACTAATCCTGAACTTTATCAGCTAGATTCGCTGGGAGGAGCGGGTATTCCAGGGGCTTCTTGGAGAAACTATTCCGACATCATTGCTACTGATTACCCGACTAATCCCATCCGTAATTTCAACGAAACGATCCCTTCCATTGGATTTTCTATTCCAATAGGTGTTGGATTTAGATACCGATTGAATGATTTTATGGATTTTGGCTTTGAGGCTAGTTTACGAACGCAACTAGGAAATTTGTTTTCAGCGCCTAAAAATCAACCCGCTCAAACGGAGTTAACAACGAAACTTTTAATCCCATCAGAATACGCGACTAATTTAGTCGATCACTATTTTGTAACTCAATTTCAATTAATCTTCCATCTTGATCGAAGCATTGATTGTCCACCTATCAGAAGGTAAAATAAACACACATACTTTGACATTTGAAGAACTCGGGCTTAGCCCACAAATTTTAGACGGTATCAGTTCCATGGGATACAAAACCGCAACACCGGTTCAGTCCCAAGTTATCCAACCCATTTTAGCAGGCCGCGACATTTTAGCCTCAGCCCAAACAGGAACCGGTAAAACAGCCGCCTTTCTTTTGCCCATCATCCACAAATTAATTACCGAACCTCATCCAGAGGACCACATTAATGCCCTGATTATTGTACCTACCCGTGAACTAGCGATTCAAATCGCAGGAAACATGGAAGGTTTGGGTTATTTTACGAATGTGAGTTCGATTGCCATATATGGCGGGGGGGATGGAAATTCCTTCACAACCGAGAAGACGGCTTTAACCAGCGGTGTTGATATAGTGGTTTGCACCCCAGGTCGCATGATTGCCCATTTAAATATGGGTTATGTCAATTTAAAACACTGTAGTTATTTAGTCTTAGATGAGGCGGATCGCATGTTGGACATGGGATTCTCGGACGATTTGATGAAGATCATCTCTTTCCTTCCTGAAAAGCGCCAAAACTTATTGTTCTCTGCCACCTTCGCACCTAAGATGAAGACCTTAGCTCAGAAGTTATTGCAAAATCCAGTGGAGATTAATATTGCCGTTTCGAAACCACCTGAGCAAATCGTACAAGAAGCTTTCGTGGTCTATGAGAAGCAAAAGAGTCCTTTAGTGAAGCATTTATTGAAGCTTCAAGAGTATACACGTGTGATTGTTTTCTGTTCCAAAAAGCAGAATGTCAAATCCCTCACATCGGATTTAAAACGCGCTAGATTCTCAGTGGAAGAGATTCACTCGGATTTAGAGCAAGAGGTTCGCGAACAAGTATTGCAAGATTTTAGAAATAAGAAGACGAAGATTTTAGTAGCCACAGATATTCTTAGCCGTGGTATTGATATCGATGAAATCGAATTAGTCATTAACTACGACGTACCTAATGACGGCGAGGATTATATCCACCGCATCGGTCGTACTGCCCGTGCCCAGACGAAAGGTACAGCCTATACGTTCATTACGGAATCTGAACAACGTAAGTTTAAGACAATCGAAGATCTGTTAGAAAAAGAAGTGACGAAAGCGGCGGTACCGGAGGAATTTGGGGAGACGCCTGCATATAATCCGGCGGCACAGAAAAGTTCTTTCGGTGGCTATAAAGGTAAGTCAAGTGGTAAGCCGGGTGGCGGAAAATCTGGAGGTGGTAAATTTTGGAAAAAGAAATCATGAGACTAATCGCTTTATTGTTGTTTTTTAGCCTTCAGGCTTACGCACAAGACACGACCCAGCACATCATCGCTGGACGTTCAAATGCCCTAAATCAACAAGAAAAGCCTTATGTTATTTTGATTTCTGCCGATGGATTTCGCTCTGATTTCTCCAATAAATACGAAGCAAAATTCCTGCAGTCGAAAGAAAAATCCGGTGTAAAGGCAAGCTATATGCAAGCCTCCTACCCTACACTCACCTTCCCTAATCACTATTCGATTGCCACGGGTTTATACCCAGCACACCACGGATTAGTGGATAATACCTATTTAGACGTGAATTCTGGCCAAGAATACAGGATGTCGAATAAGAAAATGGTAGGCGAAGGGAAATGGTATGGTGGAACACCGCTTTGGGTATTAGCCGAAAAACAACAAATGATGGCGGCCAGCTTCTACTGGGTTGCTTCCGAAGCGAATATTCAGGATACCTATCCTTCCTACTACTACGTCTATAACGAGGCCATTGATATCAAAACGCGTATTGCACAAGTCAAGAATTGGCTTTCCCTACCTGCAGACAAGCGTCCGCATTTAATTACCTTCTATTTCCCGGAAGTGGATCACGATGCCCACGAATATGGGCCAGAGGATCCACGCGTTCAGCAATCGGTACAATTTGTCGATCAAGCCATCGCGGATTTAGAAACTGCGCTTGCTCCCTTGGGACTGCCCATCAACTTCGTTTTCGTTTCCGACCATGGAATGAAAGAGGTAGACAATGTGAATACGATAGGCAAACCTGCTCCATTGAATACACCAGCCTTTCAGGTGCCTTGGGGCGATGCCTTGTTGCATGTGTATGCCAAAGATCCTTCGAAAATTGATTCGACCTACCAGGAATTGAAGAAAGATTCCCGTTTTACAACGTTTCGCCTTGATGAGACTCCAGCACATTGGCATTACCGTAAATCGGATGATCGATTTAATCGCCTAGGTGATTTAATTTTAGTCCCAAAACTCCCCCAGGTATTCAACCTCTCTACGCGAAAAACCTCGAAAGGTAAACACGGTTTCGACCCAATGCTTCCTGAAATGCGCGCGAGCTTCCAAGCTTGGGGGCCTGCTATCAAATCTGGACTCACTTTAGATGGATTCGAGAACGTGAACGTCTACCCTTTTGTAGCCAAAATCTTAGGTTTAACCTATGATCCTATGGCAATCGATGGGAATAGTAAGGTGTTACAGAAAGCGTTGAAATAATTATTTCTGATAGCTAATTCGCCAAATACTTCCATTCAAATCATCACAAACAAACAGCGAACCATCAGGTCCTTGTGCTAGTCCACAAGGGCGGTGTTCAATGGGACCCGTTGGTTTAGCTAAATCTTGACCTGAAAAATTATCTGCAAATATTTCCCAAGGTCCTGACGGTTTCCCATTCTTGAACGGCACAAAAGCAACGAAATAACCTTTCTTTAATTCTGCTGATTGACCGTGAAACGCAATAAAAGCACCATTTTTATAGCGTGCCGGAAAACTGTTTCCTGTGTAAAATAAGATATCATTCGGCCCCATATGCGCCGGAAAAGCGACTATCGGATCTAGTGCATTTTCCCCTCCTGTTTTCTTACCATCTCCTCCGTATTCAGGAGCGACAATTTTCTTCTTTTGGAATTGATCGTAGTAGATATACGGCCAACCTGCATCATCTCCAGCTTTTTTGAATTCATACATGGCCTCGGCTGGTAGCTCTTGGCTTTGTTTGGGCGTATAATAGTGTGGATAAAAATCATGGAATTGACCTCTTCCATGCGCCATCGCAAACAAAGACTTCGTCGTATTATTCCAAGTAATTCCCACCGCATTTTTTAAACCGGTCGCAAAACGCGTTCCGTCAGCAAAACCCTGGTTCAACTTATTCGCATCAAAACGCCAAACACCCCCCGCAGAATCTAAAACCGCGCACGGGTTCATTCCTTTTCCTGTCCCAGGCACTCTGCAAGGATCATTCCAAGATCCAATCGTCACATAGATGTGCTTTCTATCCTGATCAAAGACGAATGGTTTTGCATTATCTCGACCATGGTCCGGCAATCCATCCACAATCGTTTCGAATTTATTCCAATCAGCTACTTCACCCTTTTCATTTAATCGATACCTAAATACTCCCTTATTCGACGAGGCATAAAAATAATCATCGTGAATCGCGATTCCGGTACCCGTATAATTTCCAAACAACGTCTGTTCCTCATACATCCCATCTTTATCCTTGTCTTTCAACAAAACAATACCATTTCCTTCTTTTAATTTAGATAATTTGGCATAGACATCACCCTGCTTAGAAACAGCTATATGACGCGTTGATCCTAGGTTTTTCCCAATTTCACTTACGTGAAAGCCTGACGGAACTTTAATTTCTTGAGCAAAAATGAGGGAGTGTGCTAAAATGCACAGCGTAAGGATTTTCTTCATGGTTTTAAATAGGTTATTTAAAGATAGAAGAAAAAACAAAAAAGACCTGCAAGGTGTTGCAGGTTTCTAGGACATATTTTCCTTGATCCAGTCGATCGGGGTTTGGCCAGTCTCGCTCTTAAAGGCAGAATAAAAAGTCGATTTATTCTTAAAACCGGATTTAATGGCAATACCTTCAATGGAATAATTTTTATGGTAGTTTTCCTTCAGCATATCGATTGAATAGAGAATTCGCAACTGATTCCGGTATTGAGGAAATGACTTCTTTAGTTTAATACTAAATGCCTCCGAAATCCGGTTTCTAGGAATTTGCAATTCTTGGGCTATTTTTTGGACAGAAAAATCTACTGAAAGATAGGGCTTTTGAGACATCATATACCCTTCAATTAACGTGAAATCTGAATCTACTTGAGTTAAATTTGATTGAGCCTCTAAAGCGGAATTACCCGCAAGTAAGCGGTTAAAATAAGTAGATTTTGAAAAAAATTTCGATTCCCTACCAAACAAAAAGTCAGGAAATAGAAAAAAACTAAGAGGGAGAACCAGCGAAATTATATTTAAATAATCCAAACTAAATCCAGAAGGAAAACGAAACAAATAAGTATTATTAATCCCATTAATCTTAATTAAGACTCCTATAACAACCAAAAAAGGGATGTAATTTAAAAATGCCAATAAAACGAACTGAGATAAAAACTGCAGCATTTTAATTTTTCTCGAAAAGGACTCTTTCCTATATTCCCTGTATAAGTACACGCCAGAGTAAATAATATAACAGACCAAAACAACGATAGGCAATAATTTCATCAAAGGGCTAAAGAAAAAAATGCTGGAGCTTAAATGAGGCTCAAGCCCTAGGTGATTCTGACTCCATAAATAATAATTTACTTTTAATTGAAATGGCAAACACAGGTAATTTGAAATATTCAATAACATCAACAAACTAGGTATGGAATGAATTATAAAATAGCGATCAATATAAAATTGCCCCTTGTGGTAACTCTTTAGAAAATACAAAACGCAGGGGCCAATCAACAATGAAAAGGGCAAAATATGCACGTTTAAAAGGGCGGCCAATTCGGGGTATTGAATACTTTGGTAAGAAAAAAATTGAATTTGGCGAAGACTAAATAAAACCAAAATATAGATCAAATAAATAATACCCGCATTTTTTTTCACATGCCTGGATAATAAAATAATTGTCAAAATTAGGGTAAGTACTAAAACGGTGAGAACCATGAAAAATATTTATTGGCTCAAATGTAGTATGAAAATGACACAATTAAACTTTTCTTAGAAGCTTAAACGGTATGATTGTGCCTTTTCAAACCTAAAAACCCCGAACAAATACAGTTCACAGTGAATAAATCAATTGTTTTGCACTCCAATCCGTGTAACCATTTGATGAAAAAATTAACCTACGCAAAAGACTTTATTGGATTATCCTTCGAAAGATTCATTCTCCAAAAGGCCATTTTGCTTTTTTTACTTACCCCTCTCAGCGCTTTCGCTCAATCACCCGTGAAAATCTCCACCCTTTCCTCCGGTATAGGAAGCTCGAGCTATTTGCAATCGATAGGTCAGTCGTCTGTGGTAACGGGAACCAGCAAAGCCGGAGCTTATGTGATGCGCCAAGGGTTTTTGCAGCCGTCGTCTCGTTCGATGGGTCGTTCTGTAGAGCCGGTTTCGCCCATCACTTTAGAAACCTTACCGAACCCTTTCGTTTCTTCTTTTCGCTTGAAACTTTCTCGCGCAAGCTCTTTGCCTTCGATGATCGAATTATATTCCATCGATGGACTGCGTGTTTGGTCCGGAGAAATAGCTCCGAATCTAAGCGAAGTTCAACTACTCGATTTTGATCGCCTGCCTGTGGGCAAATACATATTGCGCGTGGTTTCTAACAACCAAATCATCACAAAAAGTCTCGTTAAACAATAACACATGAAAAGAATTTTACTCCTATTGCTTATCGGTTTTTCTTCGTCCGCTCAGAGCTATAAGTTCTCGGTAGGTTCGAACATTACCTCCTTCGTCTTCACGAATTCTGCGGGTGCTAATCCGTCGTTCTTGCGTCCGGCTTCAGGCTTGCACTTGAGTTTGTCTCGTGAATCTAAGCTTTCGAAATCATTCCTGGTTGATTACGGTATTCACTATACTCAGTTCAATAATGTGGGTGATGTACAAAACATTCCCTTTTCGTATGCCACTGATTTTATTGGATTCCATGGCGGCGTAGGTCCGCGACTTTCTTTAGGCAAAGGCATTGCACTTATTTCAAAACTTCAAGTAGCAGCTTCCACCCTGGTTAACGGAAACCAGTTTCTGTTAAACCGCTACGTGGATTTATCAAGCGACAGTCAATTCAGTTCTTTACGCACGATGTACGGCTACAGCTTTGAATTAAGTAAGCAAATCAATCCACAGATCGGCGTGTTTGCAAAATACCAACACCTAGACAGCTACAATTTCGGTAGTTCGACATTAAACTTCATCCCATCTACATTCAGCATTGGCCTTAGCCTTTCTAAATAATTCGTTTTATGAAAAAGTATCTGTTCTCAATCATTTTTCTTTTAGTTTCCTACGTAGGTTTTTCCCAAAAGGGTCTCTCCTATCAAGCCGTCATCCTCGACCCTAACGCCATCGAAGTGCCAGGCCAAGACATCTCCGGACAACCCTTTGTAAACGGCGATGTGTGGATGAAATTCAGCATTTACAATGGCTCCACTTTGCAATTCGAAGAAGTGCAAAAAACCAAAACGGATGCCTACGGTCTCGTGAATTTGATGATCGGATCTGTGTCCTCTGCGTCGTTTAATTCCTTGACGTGGGATGGCGTTCAAAAAAGCTTGCAAGTATTTGTTAGCTTTAATCAAGGCGCTTCCTACACGAAAGTGTCTGACCAAAAACTGAACTACACTCCCTACGCATTATATGCAGAAACTGCAGGCAAACTAGGCTCCGTCTTATCCATCGCAGGTGGAGGAACGGGAGCAACAACCGCAGCAGATGCACGAGCAAACTTAGGTCTTGATCAAGTGAATAATACGTCAGATGCGGCGAAGCCTATTTCCACAGCAACCCAAAATGCGTTGAATTTAAAGGCGAATGCGGCGGATGTAACAGCGGCGCTAGCATTAAAAGCAACTGTGGCAGCATTGGAAGCACACATGGCCATAACAGCGGATACGAATATGTTAGCGACAAAAGCAGCATTAACGGACTTGAATAGTTATGCTCCTAAAGAATCCCCATCGTTTACAGGGACGGTCTCTGGAATCAATAAATCCATGGTGGGTTTGGGTTTCGTGGATAATACAACGGATGCAGCGAAACCTATTTCAACGGCGACGCAAGCTGCGCTGGATTTGAAGGCAAATACGGCGGATGTAACGGCGGCTTTGGCCTTAAAAGCAAACACCGCTGATGTCACCACCGCTCTAGCAGCGAAGGCAGATAATTCTTTTGTGGTAAGCCAAATCGCTAGTGCTACCATTGCAGATGCAAACACATCTACAAAAGGTAAAATTCAATTAACAGGGGATTTAGGTGGAACAGCATCAGCGCCTACTGTGCCAGGTTTAGCATTAAAAGCAAATACAGTGGATGTTTTAGCGGCACTTGATCTAAAAGCGAACTCTTCAGATGTAACCACAGCTCTAGCAGCGAAGGCAGATAATTCTTTCGTGGTAAGCCAAATCGCTAGCGCTACCATCGCAGATGCAAACACATCTATCAAAGGTAAAATTCAATTAGCCGGGGATTTAGGTGGAACGGCGTCAGCGCCTACTGTGCCCGGTTTAGCTTTGAAAGCAAACGCAAGTGATGTTGCTGCATCTTTGGCGACAAAAGCCAATACATCCAGCTTATCTTCGGTAGCATCATCAGGGGATTACAATGATTTAAGCAACAAACCTGCCATTCCTGCTAACTATAATTTACCGATTGCTAGTGCTTCAGTTTTAGGAGGTGTTAAAGTGGGCAACAATTTAACTATCGATGCGAGCGGTGTCATTAGTGCAACTGGCGGCATTCCCTACACCGGGGCAATCAATGCGGTAGACTTAGGGGCTTTTGATTTATCGGTAAATGGATTAACAATTGGTCGAGGGCCAAGTAATGGTGCGACGAATAACAATACAAATACAGCACTAGGGTATCAAGTTATGGTTGGACAAAATGGTGCTGGAGGTGGCAGTCGAAATACGGCCGTAGGTTCCCTAGCAGGCAGATACATGAAAGATGGAGCAGATAATACCGCCTTAGGTTATAGTGCGCTTGGTGGTAGTACAAATCCCATTTGGAGCGATTATAACACGGCGATTGGGTCTTATTCCCTTTCAAATACCCTTTGTTGTAATGGAAGAAATACCGCTGTGGGTTATAGTTCATTACAAAATACAACTGGTTCCTACAATGCTTCTTTAGGCTATAATTCTGGAACAAATAACACATCTGGTACATTTATTACCATCCTAGGGGCAAATGCCAATGTAGCCTCCGGAGGACTTACTAACGCCACTGCCATTGGAGGCGGAGCAATCGTTTCAGCCAGCAATACCATTCAACTAGGGAGCAGCAGTGTAACTAATGTAAACACGAGTGGAACACTTAGTGCTGGGAATTTAAATACAAGTGGGACATTAAATGCTGGTTCCATCAATGCGGGAGGCACCCTGACCGCTGGACAGATGACCATAGGGGCTGCCGTTGCGCCTGTGAGTTCCGCAATAATTGAAGCGACTTCAACTACTCAGGGGTTTTTACCACCTAGAATGACTGGTGCACAAAGAGATGCTATTAGTTCACCTGTCGCCGGGTTAATTATTTGGTGTTCGAATTGTGGATTAGGCGAAATTGAAGTTTATAATGGGAGTTCTTGGATTAATATCTCTGGAACATCAGCATCGACAGCCTCAAATGTAGTAATTGGAACTCAAACATGGAATATAAAAAACCTCGACGTAGTTACTTATCGTGATGGAACTCCTATACCTCAAGTTACCAATCCCAACAGCTCTAATTGGGGAAGTTTAACTACTGGAGCTTGGTGTTATTATAATAATGATCCTGCCAATGGAGCTATTTATGGAAAAATATATAACTGGTATGCAATAGCAGGAATTTATGATGCTGCTTCATTAGCAAACCCGTCTTTAAGAAAACAATTTGCTCCAACAGGCTATCATGTTCCAACAAAATCAGAATATAATACCTTATTGACTTTTTTATCAAATGATGGGGGTGCAATGAAAGAGTCAGGCACTACACACTGGGCTACTCCGAATACAAATGCCACAAATTCCAGTGGTTTTACAGCGCTGCCAACAGGAGAACTTCAATATGATGGATCATCCTTTTATTGGTTAGGAAATTATGGGTACTTATGGAGTTCAACGCTCGGTGCTCCACAGGGCAACCCAACTGCATGGTGTATTCGTCTAGATTATAATAACACGACAATAAGCCTTGGCGAATATTATACATCAACTGGACTCTATGTGAGATGTATAAAAGATTAACAAAAACACTTTGGAAACAAAAAAAATTAAAAATTAGTCCAGCCTACTGGGGGGGGGGGGGGTAGTGCAGTAACATATAAGTCAAAACATCAACTACAAAAGAAGAAACGCTAACAATCAACTGGGTGGGGTTTAATCTTGGAATAGTATTTTCGGAATTATAGACTCCACGTTGTGAACTGAGGGAGCAAGCGAAGTGGCGACCGAAGGTAAGATTAACCTTCATTTATTTGACTCATAAATCAAATGTTTTAGCTTTGTACCAGAGCAAAAGGCTCGATTCGTACATCTAAGCAACCGATTTATGGTTACTGTTTTGGTGACTGTGCGTGATTACCCAACAAAAAACCCCTCTAATTTTCATTAGAAGGGTTCATTTAAATGTGGTTGTGGTCGCGTAGGGATTCGAACCCCAAACCTTCTCATCCGTAGTGAGATGCTCTATCCAATTGAGCTACGCAACCATTGCCCTTTCGGGATTGCAAAGGT
>JBJOIV010000020.1:0-26679 GCA_046046955.1 Bacteroidota bacterium
TTGCACAAGTGGCTGGCTGTTCCTTTGGGAGTAGGAATCTTACATGTTAGAAAAGAAAAGATTGCCCAAATCTGGCCGCTGATTGCGGAAGAAGGGGTTCCTTTGACGGATATTCGGCATCTGAATCACGTGGGGACGATTCCCGTGCACACGGATTTAGCGGTCGATGATGCGATTGATTTTTATGAAAAACTAGGCCCCGCCCGCAAAGAAGCACGCCTACGTTTCTTGCAAAATTATTGGACGACAAAGGTTCGCTCCATTCCCCGCGTTCGATTGCATCACCCAGCGGATCCCACGAAATCGTGTGCGATAGCAAACGTGGGAATCGAAGGAATTAAACCGTCAGTTTTAGCCGAACGCTTGTTGAAAGAATACAAAATCTACACCGTCGCGATCGATGGAGGAAATGTACACGGCTGCAGAATCACGCCTAATGTCTTCACTACGCTGAAAGAGCTTGACGTTTTAGTGAAAGCGATTAGCGAATTAGCAAGCTAACCGGGGATTTAACAGCAATGTCTTGATGTAAATCTTGCATCGAACCCGTCGCGTCATCGAACGAAAATACCTGCACGCGGTCCTCTTCCTGGCTAGCCACCAAGATCATTTTACCTGATGGATCGAAAGTGAAATTGCGGGGGATTTTGGCTACGTTTTGGTGGAAGACGCGGGTTAATTTTCCATTAGCTTCGACTTTAAAAACGACCACCTGGTTGCTCGAGATTCGGTTAGAGGCTAAAAGCCATTTGCCATTTGGAGAGAGGTGGATGTCTGCAGAACCTTTCACGCGCGCTATCGAAGTGTCTGCCGGTATGCTTTGGATTTTCTCAAGTGCCGAGCCAGCGACCTTAAACACATCCACATCAGAGCTTAATTCATTCAATAAATAGGCGCGATCGCCTTTTGCGTTGAAGCGAATGTGGCGAGGTCCATTGCCGGGAGTGAGGACGATTTCTGAGCGACTTTCGTCTAAAAGCCCGTTTGCCAAAATGCGGTGTGCATAGATCTTATCCGAACCTAAATCAGTCACGAACAAGGTATTTTGGTCGGGTGAAAGAGCGACCATGTGAGCGTGGGCACTGTTTTGGCGGTCTTTATTAATGCTGGATCCAGTGTAGGCGATATATTGCGCTAATGGGTTCAATCGACCTGCTGTGGTCTGAAAAACACTCACACTACCTCCCGTATAGTTTGCCGTGTAAACGGTCTTCGATTTCTCGCGGTATAAGACGAAACAAGGATGATCACCTCTGCTTAATTCCGTGTTGATGGGGACGTATTTCCCGTCGCGTAATTCGAAAGATGAAACGCCCGCCTTGCCATCGCCCTCTTCTGAAACGGAGAACAGGTAGTTTCCTGAAATCGCCTGATAAGAGGCTCCTGGCGTTGTAAGCGCATAGCTTTTCGTTGCCTTACCGGTTTTTGCATCCCAATTGAAGACCTCGATGCCGGGGTTACCTTTGGACGTATACGAACCAATAATCAGTTGCGGAAGGAGTAAAATCGTGCTCAGTGTCATATGCTGGGAGGGATTAATTTGTAAACCACCGGAGTCACAATGCGGGATAGGAGGGTAGACGAAATCAGTCCACCGATCATCACGATCGCGAGGGGTGAAATTAAGGGGTTAGTAGAAATAGCGATCGGAATTAGACCACCTATGGCCGTCAAAGTTGTCAGAATAATTGGTAAAAAGCGAACCTCTCCCGCCTCCTTAATCGCCTGCTCCATCGGCATTCCTTCGGATCTCAATTGGTTCGTAAAATCGACTAACAAGATGGTATTTTTCACCTCGATTCCCGCTAACGCAATGAGACCCACCGTGGCCACGAAAGATAGTGGCGTCCCTGTAAACCAAAGCGCTAAAAGGGCTCCCACGATGCCTAAAGGAATAACAGAAAGTACGATGAGCGTACTTTTGAAGGTTCCAAATTCAAGAATTAATACGGCTACGAAGAAGAAAATAGTCACTAAAATAATTGTCCCAAAACCACTGAAACTTTCGTTCGCGCTCTCCACTTCACCACCCATCTCGAAATGGTATCCGGCTGGCAAGGCAATCTTCGCCAGACCCTTTTCCGTCTCTGCGATCACCTCATTATTCAGGAATCCTTTCTCCACGAACGAGCTCACTGAAACGGACCGATTCTTGTTCAGGTGACTGATGCTGACTGGCGAAGTTTGTAATCTGTACGAAGCAACTTGACTTAATGGAATCGCCGTCCCTTGCACGTTGTTCACGTATAATTGGTCGAAAACCTCGAGGCTAGGATGTTTTGGATGCGGTTTGGAAACCACAATCGCATATTCCTTGCCTTCTTTATCGGTCAGTTTCCCCAAATCAAACCCTGCCACCACCAAGCGAATCATGCGGTCGATACTCACCGTAGGAATTCCTAACATGCTCGCCTTCTCCTTGTTGATGTCAAATTTGATGTCTGATTTCAGGTTTTTCAAGGGGTTTTTCACATAAATCGTCCCCTTTGTCTCCTTTAACATCGTCTCGACGCGACTCGCTATCTGGCGAAGCGTATCGATATTGTCGCCCAAAATACGTACCTCCACCGGCGCCACCACCGGCGGGCCTTGTTCAAAATTCTTTACCTCGACGATCGCCGCTGGATAATTCGTGTATTTCGTGCGGAGTTTTTCGATGACATTGATTTTCTCATCAGCACTCGTTTCATCCTGCAATTGGACGAATAAGTTGCCATAATCGGTTCTGTCGTTCAACGGAATCGCGTTATAGTAGATGCGTGGATTTCCTTTGCCCACGTTTGCAGATACGTATTTTACCTCAGGAAGGCTGCGTAAATCTTTTTCAATCAACTTAGAAACCGAATCCGTATAGGCTAAATTCGACTGCAGTGGGCTGAAAATGTTCACCATAAATTGCGGCTTTTCGGACGCCGGGAAAAGGCTGAAACCTACCACTGGGAAAAGCTGTAAGGACGCGACGAAAATGGCTAGGGCGATCAGCAAAGTCGTTTTAGGCCATTGAATCGCCTTATCCAACAGACGAGTGTACGAACCCGAAATCAATTTCTTCAACAAACGCATAAACAGGTTCCCCTCCGGATTTCCCTGGTGCGACTTCAAGATGCGGCTCGATAAAAACGGAACCACTGTTAGCGAAACGACGAGGGAAGCGATGATACAGAAAATCACCGCCATCGGTAAACTGCGGATGAATTCCCCAGAGGCTTCCGGTAAAAAGACCAAAGGCATAAAAGCGATGATCAAGGTCACCGTGCAGCCTAAAACGGCCATTCCGATCTGATTCGTGGCTTTTAAAGTCGCATCTAATCGGCTATACCCATCCCGCATCCAGCGTTCAATGTTCTCCACCACCACAATGCTATCATCCACTAAAAGACCCAGCGCCACCACTAAACCCACAATACTCAGCTGGTTCAAGCTATAGCCCATGATATTCAGTAAAATAATACCGATGGCAAGGGAAAGCGGAATCGAAATCATTACGATAGAGGCGGCACGTAAACCGAGTGGTAAAAGCGTCAGCGCAACTAATAGGATCGCAATGATAAAGTCCTTCAATAGGCCGCTGAGGCGGGTATTGACGTTTTCGGCTTGATCAAAATTCACGACTAAGTCGATGTTCTTTGGTAAAGTCTTTTTGAATTGGGCGATGACTGGCTCGTAAGCGGCTTGCGTTTTGGCGATGTTTTCGCCGGATTTTTGGGCGGCAGTGACGAATAAACAGCGGTTTTGATTGAGTCGCGTGATGTGATTTTCAGGCGCATAATCGAAATAGACATTCGCCACATCCCTCAAAAACACGTTTTTGCCTTGGTAGGAGAACACGATGGTGTTCTTGATCTCGTCGATGTTTTGGTAATTGCCGGACGTGATGATGTTATAGGATTTCGAATTTTCTACAATACTTCCGCCGGGGATATTCGCGATTTCGCTTTGGATGGCTTGCAGCACGCGGTCGGGTGAGACTTGCATCTGGGCCATTTTTTCGATGTTTAAATCGATCTTTACCTGCGCATCTGGTAAGCCAGAAATGGTCACTTTTTTCAGAGAAGTCACCTTTTCTAGGTCTTCTTGTAAGCGTTCGGCGGTGGTTTTTAATACGTCCAAAGACGCATTATTCGAGATCAGCGCCATCTGCAACACGTTCGTGCCGGATGGGGTGGCTTTTTGGGCTTCTAATTTGATGACCTCTTTTGGCAGATCCCCTTTGATACTGTTCAGTTCGCGAACGATTTCTGAATATTTCTCGTCCACGTTCACACCGTACTTGTAGTAAACGGCAAATACCGCTAAACCATCACTAATGCTCGTATTGATTTTACGTACGTTCTCTAGTTCATACAGCCGCTTTTCGACTGGTTTTACCACTAATTCCTCCATATCCTCCGGACTTGTTCCCGGATAAACGGCGATGATCGGAAATTGCGGGGCATTCATGTCTGGATCTTCGGCGCGAGGCATCGTCATAATGGTTACGACACCCACGACCACCACCATGATGAACATGATGAGGGTAAACTGGTAATTCTTTACCGCGTAGTTAGCTATTTTCATAATTAGCGGACGATTTTAATGGCTGAACCGGCGTCTAAATAGGCGTTTCCGCTGGTGATTAGGGATTGTGCATCCTCTAAACCGCCAGATACGAATACCTTTCCGTGGTCGATGCTTGAAATTTGGATCTTCACTTTTTGAGCTGTTTTCCCGTCTTTCGTCACGAACACATAGCCTTCCGTTGCATTTCCATCTAGAATTGCATCATACGGAATCACCCAGGATTTGATCTTCTCACGAGGGGTTATTTTAGCCTTCCCAAAAAGCCCCGCCGCCAGCTTCGCTGTCGGCGCACCACTCACTCGCAAACTCACCCAAAGCGTCCCCGTCACCGGATCCACTCCCTCAGATTTTGCTAGAACGGTTCCGCTAAAGGACTTGTCGGAAACGGCATCGATCATTATCTCCGCCGGATCACCTGCCCGCGTCGCCGCCCAGTCCCGATCGCTCAAACCCACTTTCAGGACCCAATTCCCCTTGTTCGCCCCGTTCAACAAAACGACCGGCGTTCCAGGACCTACGACCTGACCGTCGTTCGCTAATTTCTTCAACACAAAACCCGATTTTAAAGCTCTGATCTCGGCATAACTTTGATTAAAAGCTCCGGCATTATAGGCCTCCTGTGCGATCTCAAGGCCCGTTTTTGCGTTTTGGTATTGTTCTAAGGTCGCCACGCTATCGCGGTATAAATTCTTAGCACGCGCATGATCACGCTTCGCTTTCTCCAGCATAATTTGGGCTTGCTGTACCTGCGCCTTGATTTCGGTGAGATTCAAACTCGCTAATAATTGCCCCGCTTTCACAGCGTCGCCCTCTTTCACGAAGACGTGTTGGACCACGCCACCTATTTTGAAACCTAAATAGGTCTCGTCCTCCGTCGTAAAAACGCCAGAGGCTTGGATAGGGCGGGAGATGGATTCCTGTTGCAAGGAAATCACGGAAACCGGAATGACATCACTGGTCACCGCAGCGGCTTCTTTCTTCTTAGAAGAGCAAGCGGAAAATACCGCGATGAGGGAAAATAGTAGGCAGATCTTTTTCATTAGAGTGGGTAGCTAGCGGCTTCACGCTCGTAAGCGGCTGCGGCGATTAATACGTTGAATTGTTTTAATTGGTAGTTGATGGTGGCGTTCATCCATTGATTTCTGGCGTCCACTGTTTCTAAATAGGTGCTCACGCCTTCCTTATAGCCTTTTTCAATCAGACGTAGGTAAGCGGAGGCCGCCTCGTAGGATTTCGTGGAGGCTTGAAAACTCACTAAAGAGGATTGTACATTTTTCTGAGCGATTTCAGTCGCCATATTGAATTGCTTCGAGCTGAGATCGTACGCGTTTTTCGCGGAGGCAATATCGAGTTGCGTCTGTTTTATCTTGTACAGGTTACGTTTCCCGGTGAAGATGGGAATGTCCATTTGCAAGCCTAGGAAATAATAGGCGCTTTTTGAGTTGATGTTTGCTAACGTCGCCTGAGATCCCAGATTCACAAAGCCATTCAACTTAGGTAAGTAGAAGGCTTCGTTCATCTTTAAGACCGTCTCTTGAAGCCCAATGGATTTCGATAATAAGGATAATTCCTCGCGAACCCCAGGAGTCAACGCATAAACGGCCGTCAGCGCTTTTTCCACTTCGAAATCGATGCGGATCTCCGCGCGTAATTCGCGGTTCAACAAGAAATTAAAGTACATCTGCGCTGCTTGACTCTGTTTCGTGGCATCGGCTATTTGGGCTTGGATATTCGCGATTTCACTATCCGAACGGAGCAAATAAGCGGGTAGCCCTTTGCCATTGGCGAGTAATTTCTCGTTGACCTTTTTGCCTTCTAAAGCTAGATTTAGGGCGTTGTCATATACTTTTTGAAGACCTAGACTCAATAAATATTGGAAGTATGCTGTCTTGATCTGTTTCACTAGCTCGCGCTTGTACAGGGAAACATCTTCGCGTTGCAGGCTGATGGACTGCTCCTGAATTTGCTTGTTGTAGCTGATGTCCTTGTTATAAAGGGGCATCGTGGTTTGAACTTTCACGTCGTAGAAATCGCGGGGAAAGAAATTCGTTTCCACGTTAGCGATCTGCGGGAAAGCTGTGCTTTTCGTCAAGGCGTTCAGCGTAGAATAGACCGGATTCAGCAAGTCGCCCACCGGAAATGCAATGCTACGACCGCCTTGTCCACTTTGGTATCCGCCTTGGAAGGCCACGGTGGGTTGGTAAAGGCTTTGGGCTGTTTTCAAGGCGATCATTGCCTTCTCCACTTGAATCGTTTTTTGCTGCAGCATGATGTTCTGCTGGAAGGCTGCGGCGACGTATTCGTCGAGGACGGACTTTTGGCCAAAAACAGCCGTAACAGGCAGCGCAAGTAGTAATAACAGATATCTCATCTTAGGCATTTTTCATTGTTTTCATTAACCAATCCAGCGAATCGTGCATCGTCTGCTCCATATCTTTCGCTGGAACTAATTTATCTAATCGTTGTCGGATCGCGAGGGAAACTAAACCATGCACCATTCCCCAAACCGCCATCGCTACTGTTTCCACTTTCGCAGGCACGAGTTGTCCTTTTTCCATCGCCTCTTGAACAATCATTTTTAAGGCTTCGATCGCCTGATCGCCACTCGACCAGCCTGCACCCATATCGATCAAAGCAGACATGGGAGCCTCTTGAATGAACATTAAATCATAATATTCTGGATTTTCTAGGCCAAAATTCAGGTAATTCACCCCCATCTGGTGCAGTCTTTCGATGGGATCGCTGATTAAGCTTAGCGCAATGTTTTGGGCTAACATCTTCTCAAACCCCGACTCACAGCAATGAAAAAGGATCTCATTTTTATCCTTAAAATACAGATATAGTGTCGTAGGGCTATATTGTATCCGTTCTGCGATCTTCCGAACAGACACCTTGCTAAAGCCCTCTTCCACGAATAATTTCATCGAGGCCTCTAGGATCAAGGTGCGAATCTCCTGCTTCTGTTTCTCTTTTCTGGCGACTATACCCATGTTTTTTGAATTACAGCGTAAATATACTTAACAGTGTTAAGTTTTCAAAATTTAGTATTTTGCATCAAAACCAAAAAACGATGAAAATCAACTTTATCCATAAAATCCAGCACATTGGCATTCCGGTTCACAACATGGAAATCTCGATTCCATTTTACGAACGCCTCGGTTTCGAGAATGTGATGGAATCGCCCTTTGAATTTGACGGTGGTTTTGGCAATTGCGTGATGATGAAAAACCACGAGGTAATTGTCGAATTATACCAAATGCCGGAGAAGCAATTAGCCGAAATCAAACAGCGCAAAGTTGGTCACATCGATCATTTCGCGATTGACGTGGTAGATGTGGATTATGCGTTCGAGGCCTTAAAAAAGGCGGGATTTGAGATTATAGAGCAGGAGCCTACCTTTTTAGCTTTTTGGAAAAATGGCACGCGTTTCTTTAATGTCAAAGGGCCGAGTGGTGAGATTATCGAATTTAATCAGATACTTTAAATCAGATCCTCTAATGAAGGCGGCAGTACTAAGAAAACCCTTGCAAATCGAATTGGGCGAGCATCCCATCCCAGTTCCGGGACCAGGCCAGTTGCGCATTCGATTACAAGAAGTGGGTATTTGCGGATCGGATGTACACTATTTTGGGGGACATCGCCCACTACCAGCACCTACCATCATCGGTCACGAAGGGTGGGGTTATATTGACGCTGTAGGCGAAGGAGTACACCGCAATTTAGGGGAAAGAGTGGTTGTAGACCCCAACGCCCCTTGCGGATTATGCTTGTATTGCGAACGCGGCCAAGCCACCGTTTGCCCTAACAAGCGCACTATTGGCCTAAACGCCCCCGGTTGTTTCGCTGAATACGTGCTGATTCCGGCAGATTTTGCTCATCGCCTTCCAGATGCCATCGCGGCTAATGACGCAGTTACCATCGAACCGACCGCGGTTGCCTATCACGCTTTGAAAAAAGCTAACCTGAACGCGGGCGACGCCATTTACGTCCTAGGATTAGGGGCCATCGGGATGTTGATTACACACCTCGCGGTGCAACAGGGCCTGCAGGTTTTCGCCAAAGACCTAAACTCCATCTTGCAAGAAAAGGCATATGAATTAGGTGCCGCAAAAGGCGATTTGCAAGAAGCAGATGTGCGGGTGATTTTCGAATGCACCGGTTCAGCGGCAGCAACGACGGAATTAATTGCGGAGGCACCGCGTGGCGCGGAAGTGGTATTGTTAGGCCTTTCCGAAAAACAAGCGGGCTTCACCCCATTAGACCTAGTTCGCAGAGGCATTTCGATCCGAGGGTCTCTGATTTATGATCATCCGGAAGATTTCCAAGCAGTCATCAGGCTCATTGAAGGAGGCAAAATTCAACCGCATAAAATCATTTCAAAATACATTCCCTTGTCTGAAGTTCAGGCTGGCTTACAGGCTGCAACAGACGGACATCCCGGAAAAATTGTCGTTCAAATCGCATGAAAAACTCGATGTCTTGGCTCCAAATCGGAGTCGTCTCCCTCTGTTTCCTGCTGAATTTTAACGATGGCATCGATGTGTTGCTCGTTTCCTTTGCGGGTGAGCACATTATGAAGGAATGGGGTTTGAATAATACAGAACTGGGTTATGTGTTTTCAGCCGGATTAGCAGGAATGACGGCGGGCTGTTTTGTGATCGCCCCATTTGGGGATCAGTGGGGCAGACGCAAGGTATTTTTGGCCAGCTTGCTCCTCATCAGTGTGGGTATGTTACTAGTCTATTTTGCCCCCTCATTAACCTGGTTATTAGTTTTTCGCTTTATTACCGGTCTAGGCATCGGCGGGATTTTACCTAATCTAGCTACCGTTGCCTCCGAATTTTCAACGGACAAAACGCGTGATTTCAATGTCGGCATCGTACAGGGGGGGTGGCCTTTGGGGGCGATTTTAACGGGATTTGTGGTGGCTTGGATTTTCCCCTTGTTAGGCTGGCGGGCGACGTTTTTGATCGCGAGTGCATTTTCTTTTGCGCTACTTCTGTTCGTCTATTTCTTTTTGCCAGAATCCCCCGGATTCGTGCCAGAAGCGCAGCAGAATAAGACGAAGATCAAAGAACTCTTCACTCCGGAATACAAAACTTCCACGCTCTTGTTATGGGTCGCGATTTTCTTCGGATTTCTAACGCTATATACACTGATTAGCTGGGTACCCACACTCGCGAAGCAATCCGGTATGCCATTTGAATTAGCTACCTATGTGGGAATGACCTTGAATTTTGGGGCTTTTTCGGGGGTGTTTGTAATGGGTTTAGCCATTAGCAAATTTGGCATTAAGAAAACAATGACCCTGTTCTTTATCATCGCTTTCGTGTTGATGAATTTCTATGGAAATGTGAGGCTGGATTATGTGGTGAATCTGTGCCTTGTTTTCTTCATTGGATTCCTAGTGCAAGGGGGTTTCAATAGTTTTTATCCGGCAGCCACGCGCATTTATCCGGCGGCGATTCGGTCTACCGGTGTAGGACTAGCGATGGGAGCAGGTCGTTTTGGGGCGATACTGGGTCCCACGATCTTTGGCCTACTAACAGATAGCGGTATGTCTGTGGCAAGCAGATTCTTGATTTTCTCGCTGCCTATTCTGGTGGCTGTGTTTTTATTACACAGAATTAAGTCGAAGGAACTCAGCTAAAATAGAAAAAGGCGAACCACTGGCCCGCCTTTTTACCCCTTAATCTTTCACTATAATTCGTTGATGATGGGTAAATTAGTTCATTGCGACGATATCGCGCTTCACTTCCGTTTTAATCGTAAACGACTTGGAAGTCAACACGTTTTTGTGATCATCTAGCACCACCATTCGGTAGTTTCCATCAGATAATCCCGCCAAATTGAACAATTTTTGCGATGTGATTCCTTCCTTATGAATCTGGTTATTTTCTCCATCATAGATAAGTACGGTGGCTCCCGCTTTGGCAGATACCATATATTTTAATTTACCTACAGATTCGATGTTCACGGGAAGGGATAATTCTGCTCCATTAGCGGCAGAAACGACAAACAGGCTGGCTGCAAACAATAAGGCAGCAAATGTGTACTTTTTCATAATGCTTGATTTTAAAAAACTTAGGCGGAATGATTTCCGTTTGTTGACCCAAAACTAGTGCTTTCAGGTTGCCTGCAAATTAAATCCGTGTTAATTTTCACTTTTCTAAGAAAGTTCTTCTATAAAAAATGCAAAAACTTGAAATTGTACTATAAAACAGTATAGAAAAGTGAAATTTTCTGCGAAAAATACCCGTATTACGGAATTGTTAATCAATAGGCCTTGTATTTAACAATCCCATAACAAAAGCCTAACATAGCCATAACTAAGCCCTACTAAGGAGAGAATACTTTTGTGTCATCAAAATCACCAGTATTCCTTTTTATGAAATCAGTTTACAAGTACACCAATTTAATCATTCTGTTCTTTATTCTCTCAGTAGCGGCCTATGCACAAGAAGGGACCTTACGTGGTACCATCAAGGATGCTAAAACGAAAGAAGACATTATCGGAGCAACCATTTTAGTGCAAGGCATTAACAAAGGAGCTGCGACAGACATTAACGGTTTTTTCTCTTTCACTAAACTTCCAGCAGGATCCTATTCTTTAAAGATCTCTTACGTAGGGTATGATTCTAAAATTTACGAGGGAGTTAAAGTAGAGGCAGGTCAAGTAACGGACTTGAACCTTTCTATCGAGGAAACTAGCTCGACCTTAGCTGAGGTGAAAGTCGTAGCACAGCGTTTAACTAATACGGAGGTTTCCGTTATTTCTGAAATCAAAGCCTCTCAATTAGTAGTAAGTGGTATCTCAGCTGCACAAATTACGAAAACCTTAGACCGTACAGCGGCAGAAGTGGTGAAACGAGTTCCTGGTGTTACGATCTTTAATGAGCGTTTTATTAACATTCGCGGTCTTAACGAGCGTTACAATACGGTTCAATTAAATAACGCCTTCGCACCATCGATGGAAACAGATGTGCGTTCGTTCTCTTTTGATATCATTCCAGCCGGCCAAATCGACCGCATCTTAATCTTCAAATCTCCGTCAGCTGAAATTCCAGGTGAATTCGCGGGTGGTGTAGTAAAGATCTTTACAAAGTCTATCCCAGAAAATAACTACTTGACTTTAGATGTTTCTAGCTCATATAGAGAGGGTACGACGGGGGCTGATTTCTACGCGACGAAGAACTCGAACATGGCTTGGACAGGTTTTGATCAAGGGTATTTTGATCTTCCTAAATTTTTCCCAGCATCTCGTACTGATTTAATTAATCTTCCAGCTTCAGCTCGTGATGTGGCTGGTGCTTCATTGAAAAATAGCTGGGTAGCGGATAAATCATCTGCTTTACCGGACATGCGTGCTTCGCTATCAGGTGGGTTTAAGTTCAACTTAGGAGAAACGAAAATCGGTAACATTACAGCGATCAATTATTCGAATTCCCGTACTTTCTTCCAAATGGATCGCAATGACTATGGTTATTCCAATATTAAAACGACAGGTAAGCCAGACTTTGTTTTCAACTTTGTAGATAAGCAGTACAGCAATGCCATCCGTTTAGGTGTCGCTCATAACTGGTCAGCACGTTTCGCTAACGGTTCTGTAATCGAATTCAAAAACTTATACAACCAATTAGCGAATACGCAGTATATCAAGCGTTTCGGTTTTGATAATGGATCCATCTGGGATATACGTTCATTCGATCAGGTATTCCGCGGTATTTACACAGGCCAATTAACAGGTCGTCATGAATTCCAAGACGGTTCTTTGAAAATGGATTGGATGCTTGGTTTTAACTCGGCCTTCCGTAACCAACCCGACTATAAGCGTTTCCGTTATAATGTAGATGGATCTAATCTAAGCTTGTTTATTCCAAACGGTGCAGCACAAACCTCACTTTTGGGGAGAACCTACATTAATTTGAATGAAAATGCTCAAACGGCTGCTTTGAACTTGATCAAAAAAGTTTCAGTAGGAGGAAAAGAGGCTGGAAATGAATTAGAGTTCAAAACCGGCTTTTTCTACGAGGATAAAACGAGAAATTTTAGCGCAAGAAATATTGGTTTTGTTAAATCAACCCCTTCTTTCCAAACTAGTTTGCCAATCGACCAGCTATTCAATCCTCAAAACTTCAATACCTTAACAGGAATTCGTTTAGATGAGCAAACAAACCCAAATGACTCCTACAAAGCGACGAATAACTTAATGGCGGCTTATGTTTCTGCAAACTTCGCCTTAGGCAAGAAATTCAACGTTATCGCGGGATTAAGAGGTGAGCAAAATGCGCAGAAGTTAAACTCATTTGACCAATTAGGTAAGGCGATTAATTACAATAACACCCGATTAGACTTATTGCCATCGGTTAACTTCTCCTACAATTTTACAGAAAAGAGCCTTTTGCGTTTAGCCTATGGAAAGACGTTGAATCGTCCTGAATTCCGTGAGTTAGCTCCATTCTCCTTCTATGATTTCGTCAATAACCGTACGATCTCAGGTAATTCGAACTTGAAAAATGCGGATATTCAAAACTTTGATTTGCGTTACGAAAATTATCCAACTCCATCGGAATTGTTCAGTATCGCGGCTTTCTACAAGCAATTTACAAACCCAATCGAGGTGATATTTGATTCTGGATCTAACCCAATCTTGAACTTTGCTAATGCACAATCCGCTTTTTCAACGGGTTTAGAAGCAGAAATTCGCAAGAATTTATCGGCTAGCGCACCTAACACTTTTCTGGGTAGGACGAGTTTTGTCTTCAATGCGACCTATATCTATAGCCGTGTAAAACTTGATCCTTCCATATCAGCAGGACAATCAGATAACCGTCCGTTGCAAGGGCAGTCCCCTTACATTATCAATGCCGGCTTGAATTATAATGACACGAAGCGTGGCTTGCAGTTAAACTTTAACTACAACGTCATCGGTAAGCGCATCTTCGCGGTAGGAAATAACTTCGGAGCTCCATATCCAGATTGGTATGAGATGCCTCGTAATGTGGTTGATTTTAATTTCTCAAAAGAGTTATCTAAGACCATCATGATCAAAGGGGGTGTTTCTGATCTTTTAAACCAGGATAATTATATCCTACAAGATGGTAACCAAGATAATTCATTCGATAAAGGTAGCGACCAGATTATTCAGTCGTTTGTACCTGGCCGTGTGATCTCTTTAGGTATCGTCATCTCTCCATTTTCTAAATAAATTTTAATAATTAAACTAAACAATCAATTCAAATGAAACGATTACAATTAAACATGTGTAAGGTATTTGCATTGTTAGCCGTATTGTCGGTATCGATGTCATCTTGCCAAAAAGAGGAAGAAGTTTTCCCTCTTCCAACGGTTAGTTCTACAGGAACTTTAGCTGGCATTATCGGTGCGACGGTACAAGTTAAAGCAACTATCAACGCTCCAGCTGGTATTAAATCAATCACGGTTTTAAAGAACGGTGCTGCATTTGATTCTAAAGTATTAGCAGGTGAGAAGACCTATGAATACATCAAGGATTATGTGATTGATGGAACTGCTGGTTCGGCAGTTAACTTTACGATTCAGGTAACGGACAACAAGAACCAAGTATCCTCTCTAGTAGCTATCCCAGTTGCAGTTTCAGCTATTCCTCCTAAAACGATTGTTGATGTGGAAGGTGTAATTGAAGGAAACGTAACTTGGACGAAAGATAAAATTTACCGTTTGAAAGGTTTCGTACGTGTGGGCGAAGAATTAGTAGCAGGCACAGTAACGAAAGTAGGTAACTTAACGATCGAAGCAGGTACGACAATCATTGGTGATATCGCGACTAAGGGTACATTAGTGGTACACCGTGGTTCTAAGTTAAACGCAGTTGGAACAGCTGCCGCTCCTATCGTATTTACATCAGGTCAAGCAGTAGGTGCTCGTAATCCAGGTGACTGGGGTGGTGTGGTTCTTTGCGGTAAAGCGGTGAATAACCAAGGTGCAAACATCGAATTAGAAGGTGCATACAAAGGTTTCCACGGTGGAACGGCAAACGATGACAACTCCGGTACATTAAAGTATGTTCGTATTGAGTATGCTGGTGTGCCTATCGTACCTAATGCAGAGATTAACTCATTAACAATGGGTTCAGTAGGTTCAGGTACTACTTTAGAATATATCCAAGCTTCTTTTGGTTTAGATGATTCATTCGAGTGGTTCGGTGGTACAGTTAACGCGAAATATTTAATTGCTTTCAAAGGAACGGATGATGATTTTGATGCGGATTTCGGTTGGTCTGGAACGGTACAATTTGCTTTAGGATACCGTGATGGTAACTTAGCGGATGCTTCAGGATCAAATGGTTTCGAAGTGGATAACGATGCAGCAGGTTCTGCTAACACCCCATTCACGTCGCCTACCTTTGCGAACGTGTCTATCATCGGAGCGAGAGCTTCTACTACTTCATTCGTAGATCTTAACTTCCAAAATGGTGCGCAATTACGTCGTAACAACAAGATTAAAATCTACAATACATTCATCACAGGTTACCCAACAGGTTTATACATTGATAGCCAAAGAGGTGCAGCGAAAACAAATGCAGCTAATGGTGACCTAGTAACTCAAAATGTGGTGATTGCTGGTACGTCTGGATTTGGTACTGGTGGTTTTGGTGGTGGAAACCCGAACATCTATGGTTTAGGAGTAGCGATATCTGATGTGGAGCAATTAGCTAAAACGAGCACAAACACGCCTATCCTTATCGGAGGGGCAACTCCAACGGATTGGTTCAAAGCTATTTCGGGAAACAAAGTGTTAACATCTACTACTAATACAGGTATTTCAACTGACTTATGGCCACTTTCTGGACGCCCTACCTTCACGTTAACAGCCGGTAAATCTGAGTCATTAATTGGAACGAACTTACCTACGTTAACAGGTACAACCGCTACGGATTACGTAGGTGCTTTCAAGGATACAGACTGGACAGCTACTTGGGCTGAGTTTGCTCCTAACACTGTACTTTATTTGAAATAATAACGCTTAACTCAAGGGTCATCTGGAAACTTCTAGGTGACCCTTTTTTAAAACACCAATGAAAAAGATACTCGCACCAATATTCATCAGTCTATTTATTTTTTCAGCCTGCCATTCCAAGGACGAGGCAGCCTATTATTTCTCGGATGCTGAACGAGATACCTTATTAACGAATGTCATTACCCTCGTATCAGAAAATGCTACCTATGCGAATCTAGATACGCGGTTTCAAAAGAAATTTAGAGCAGAATATGTCAGCCGTTTACCTCTCTATCATTTTGTCAAATTGACCAAATTAGAAAACGGGGATTGTTATTTTCTGCTCAGCAGACCAGTAGCTAATCTAAAAAATTTGCGTAGGGGAGTGGTGGGTAAATTCACTTTGAAGGAGGGGAGCTTACAACCAGAGAATTTTGAGGAGGTAGTGAATACGCCCCATTATGCAGAAGAATTAGTAGTGGAGAGAGGTTCTTTCCTGTTTAGGGAATTGATGAAAAAAGGAAATTTAGATGAGTATTTACAGATGGAACATTACGTAGAATGGCCTGATAAATATTTGAAATACGATAAAGTAAAGAAGACCTGGGTGTCCACTGGGGCTCTTTAACAAAGGATAATATATTGGTGTAATACAGAAAATGTCAGGAGGTTTCTTTCTGGCATTTCTTGTTTTATTGATTTGATAATCTTGGGTTTATTTTCTGTTTATTTGCCTAACTTAGCTTTGCTTTAAGAACTAGATAATGAAACCAATCCTACTCTTTTTATTCCTTTGCTCTGCCCCTATTTATGCCCAACAAAACAACTCGGATGCTCGCGTCATCGTCATCACCACAGACGGGTACCGTTGGCAGGAAGTATTTAATGGAATCGATACCTCGATCGTTAAAATCAAGCGTTTCCACCACGGAGATTCTGCTCGATTAATTCAGCAATATTATGCGCCGACCTTGAAGGAAAGACGCGAAAAATTAATGCCTTTTTTCTGGGGAAAATTAGCGGCTGCGGGACAATTGCATGGAAACAGAAATGAGGGTAGCCAAGTAAATAATGCGAATCCTTATTGGTTCTCCTATCCTGGATATAGCGAAATTTTAACGGGTCAAGTAGACACAGCGGTGAATTCAAACGACTACAAACCTAATCCCAATACAAACTTTTTCGAGTACCTAAACTCGTTGCCAGCCTACAAAGGAAAGGTGGCCGCCTTCGGGGCTTGGGATGCGTTTGATCGGATTTTAAATGAAAAGAGAGCGGGGTTTCCAGTGGTGAATGCTTTTGATTCCTATCCGGAATTAGAGAAAGACCCAGAGATGAAATTGGTGGCAAAAATGCTGAAGGAATCATTCAAGCCTTTTGGTATGGCTGAATCATTGGATGCATTTACGCATTTTAAAGCGATGCATTATTTGAAAAAGAATAAGCCAAAAGCCTTGTACATTTCTTATGGGGAAACGGATGAATTTGCACATGAGGGAGCATATAATCATTACCTAGATGCGGCACATCAGTTCGACGCCTGGGTAGGTGAGATTTGGGATTTTGTCAATACAGACCCGGATTATAAGGGAAAAACAACACTTTTAATTACGACTGATCACGGACGCGGGGATGCTATAAAGTCACAATGGACATCACACGGGGACAGTGTTAAGGATTGCTACCAAATATGGTATGCTATGTTAGGCGCGAATGTTCCTGCTTTAGGTGAAGTAAAATCGAAGGAACAGGTTTATCAAAAAGAATTGATACACAAGGCTGCGAAAGCCATTGGAGTAAACTTTAAAAGTGAAGTAAAATAGGGGGATTTAACAATTCCTTAACATTGGTTTTGGAAATGCATCTTACCTTAGTAAATTGAATTTTTATTTAAAAACAGCTTTATGTTCGGATTAGATCCTACACTCTTTTTCCTGTTGTGTTTTTGCCTATTAGCCGCTTGTGCTTTCGAGTTTGTGAATGGTTTTCACGATACGGCGAATGCGGTAGCTACGGTGATTTACACACATTCTTTGCGTCCTACCCAAGCCGTTGTTTGGTCAGGATTTATGAATTTCTTGGGTCTATTAACCGGAGGCGTGGGTGTGACGATGAGTATCATTGGTCTACTCCCCACCGAATTGCTCGTCGATACGAATGTGTATCATTCGATGGCGATGGCACTTTCCTTGTTGATATCCGCGATTTTATGGAATTTAGGTACGTGGTATTTTGGTATCCCTGCCTCTAGTTCTCATACCTTAATCGGTTCTATTATTGGTATTGGTGTAGGCCACGCCTTACTTCCAGAGGCATCAAACAAAGGAATGGCCTCATTGAATTGGGACAAAGTAATTGAAATTGGTCAAGCCCTTTTGCTGTCCCCCTTATTTGGTTTTGCGCTAGCGATCATCCTGATGTACATCTTAAAAAAGTCGATTACAAACAAGGATATTTTCAAGGAACCTAAGAAAAAATCACCTCCTCCCACCTGGATTCGCTCGATTTTAATCGCGACTTGTACTTTGGTTTCCTTTTTTCATGGTCGTAATGATGGCCAAAAAGGAATCGGCCTTGTGATGGTTATTTTGATCGCCTTCTTGCCAGGTTATTTTGCCATCAATACGACTTTAGATATGCAAATGGTGAAGTCAAGTTTAGCTACGGTTCAAACGATTTCAGCTAAAATTGATACGATCCCTTTATCGGAGAAAGAGCGCGATGGGTTAAATCAATTAAAGAAATCATCAACTGAATTAGCTGTAATTACCGCGCAAAACCTAAATCCATCTACCCTTTCGACGGATCAAAAATTTGCGATTCGCAAAGCCGCTTTGACGATCAACAAATTCTCCAAGAAATTAATCGAAAGTGAATCGGTTGCCCTTTCTGAGAATGACAAGTCTGCTTGGAAAAAGGCTACTGCTGGAACAAAGGCTCCTTTCTTTACTTTTGGGGCATCTTCAAGTACTGGTATGGCGGGAGTGACTGATTTTGCACCTAATTGGGTGATGTGGATGGTTGCACTTTCGCTAGGTTTAGGAACGATGATTGGCTGGAAGCGTATCGTTGTGACGATTGGAGAGAAGATCGGAAAAGATCACTTGACCTATGCACAAGGAGCATCGGCTGAATTAATCGCGTCATTAACTATCGGATTAGCTACTGCTTATAAGTGGCCTGTGAGTACTACACACGTATTAAGTTCTGGTATTGCTGGAACGATGGTAGCGCAGCGTGGTATCAAAAATTTACAAGGTGGAACGGTGAAGAACATTGTGTTAGCCTGGGTGTTAACACTTCCCGTTACTATTACTTTATCAGCCTTATTATTCTTATTCTTCCGTTGGATTACGGGATAATTAATAAGAATTAGGCATAAAAAAAGGTGGGATGTAAATCCCACCTTTTTTTATTTCTTAGCTCTTGCTCGAACTGGCTTTGTTACTTTTGAAGTAGCCTTTGGGGCTGCTTTAGCTGGTGCTTTTTGTTTTGTCTTTGCGGCAACAGGTTTCAATGGTTGCTCTTTTGCAATTAGAGTTGCTATTAATTTCGCCTTAGCTAGTTTCTTCGCTTCTTTTGCTTTTTTCTTAGCCTCTTTTTCTGCTTTCTTCTTCGCTTCTTTCGCTGCTTTCTCTTTTGCTTTCGATTTCTCTTTTTCTTGCTCAGAAATTAACTTGCTATACTTCTTTACGATGGAAGAAATGGATTTCGTCGTGTCGTTTAATACTTTTTTAGCGTTCTTCTCAGAAAGACCCTTCAATTTCGGTAGAATTCCTTGAACGATTTGGTCGGTTAGTTTTTTGTTAGCCTCACTCATGATTATAATTTCTGGTTGTAGGAGTCAAACATAGAGAAAGAAATTAGTATTTAAAACTTATCTGTGTTAAGTTTTTGGGTCCAGCTGAAAATTTAATATTGGCATTGTTAACATGCCTCTAACAATTACTTCACATTCTCTTAACAATTTGGTAACATTGGAAGGTTAGGGTGCGTGTTACCTTTGCGCTACAAACAACCAATATATTCAAAATGTACAATTTTAGTCAAAAGGCATTCGGCCTACTAATTTTTGTTTTTACTTTATTTGCTTTTAATGCAAATGCGCAAGTGACGACCGCTTCTTTAGCGGGTAAAGTGAAAGATGCGAAAGGAGAAGAAATTCCAGGAGCCAGTGTAATTTTAGTGCATACGCCTACGGGAACGCGTTATGGTGTTTCAACTCAGATCGACGGTAACTTCGTTTTGGCAAATATGAACCCAGGCGGTCCTTACACACTTTCTGTATCTTTTGTCGGATTCAAACCTTTCAAAGCAGAGAACTTAAACTTGACTTTAGGCTCTAACCCATCTGTGAATATTGTTATTTCGGAAGAATCGACAACGTTAACGGAGGTCGTGGTGAAAGCGGATAAAGGCGGTACTAGAACTGGATCGGTGACTTCTCTAAATGAAGCAGCAATGAAAACGGTTCCTACGATCTCGCGTAGCTTAACGGATATGACTAAATTAACTCCTCAGGGTAGTTCATCGAACTCCTTTGCAGGAACGAACTTCCGTTACAACAACGTAACGGTGGATGGAACGATTAATAACGATGCGATCGGATTTAGCCCATCATTAGGGGGCCAAAGCGGTACATCAGGTATGCCTGGTTCTTCCACACGTACGAACCCTATCTCTTTAGATGCGATTCAAGACGTTCAAGTATATGTAGCGCCTTACGATGTGAAGATCGGTAACTTTACCGGTGGTTCCATTAACGCGGTTACCCGTACCGGTACGAACCAAGTAAAAGGTTCTGCCTATGCTTACGGCCGTAACGCCTTAATTACAGGGCCAAACAACGCAGGGGATGGTTCTAAAATTTCTTCAGACTATTCTGATATTCAAACGGGATTCCGTTTAGGTTTACCCATCATCAAGAATAAATTATTCTGGTTTACAAACGAAGAAATTACGCGTCGTAACGAACCTTTGTTCTACGGTGCAGGTGATCAAGGTACTATTATTGATGCAGCGACAGCAAACTCTATTTCTTCTTTCTTAAAGACGAACTACGGATTTGATCCAGGAGCTTTTGGTAATTATGCCATCAATTCATCGAGTAATAAATTCTTCAACCGTTTTGATTGGAACATCAATGACAAACACCAATTGTCGGTTCGCAACTCTTACGTTGCTTCAGAAGCGACGAACTTAGAGCGTGATGCGTCGAACTTCCGTTTTGGATCGATGGACTTTAAGCAAGTGAACAGAACGAATTCAACGGTAGCAGAATTAAAGAGCCACTTTGGCAGTGCTTCTAATAGCCTTGTATTCGGATATTCAGATATTCGCGATACACGTGAGCCATCGAGTGCAAATCCTGCATTCCCTCAAGTGGAAATCGCAGCAAATGGCGGAACGATTTTCTTAGGAAATGAGCGGGAGGCGACGATCTTTAATATGAAGCAAAAAACGTTTGAAATCACGGATAACTTTACTTGGTTTAAAGGAAATCACACGTTCTTAATCGGAACGCACAATGAGTTATACAATATCAACTATGGTTTTGTGAACTCGTGGAATGGCCGTGTGGCCTACAAAAGTGTGGCTGATTTCTTAGCAGGAAACGTAAACCGGGTACGTGGATCGTATAGCTTCACAAACAATGACCGAGAAACAATCTTGAATAATCCCTATGCCACGTTTAACGTAGGGCTTTACAGTATCTATGCACAAGACGAAATTCAAGTAACAGATAAATTGAAATTGTCTCCAGGTATTCGTTTTGACGTAGCTAGCACGGATAAACCTACCTTAAGCCCTCAAACAGCAGCAACTAAAATCGATCCGAATGCAGGTACGACTTACACAGCAGCAACACCATTGAATCAGATTTCTAACTCTATTTTTGGTCAAGTATTAGTATCACCTCGTTTAGGATTTAACTATGATGTGAATGGTGACCGTTCGATAATTATCCGCGGGGGATCAGGGATTTTCACTGGTCGTATTCCTTTCGCTTGGTTAGGCTATGCATTCTACAATGATGGTGTTGGTTTTGGTTCATTTGACGTGAATAACGTAGCGGGTAAGAATGTAGGTGATGTGTTAAAGGATGGCGCGAAGACGTTTGCCTTTAATAATGGCCAAAAAAGCTTAACACAAGTAGACGCCATGGCGAACAACTTCAAAATGCCACAGGTATTGCGTTCTAGCTTAGCGGTGGATCACACAGTAGATGGCTACAAGTTTACTTTGGAAGGTATCTACACAAAGACGATCAATGACTTGAAATTCCAACAAGTGAACTTGAAGGATTCTGTAAAATATTACAGCTATGACGTCCTAAAGCAAATGCCGATTTATTTGTCAGGTGGCGCAACGGGTCAACGTCTGAACACGAACTTCGCGAATGCGTACGAATTATCAAATACCTCTGAAGGTCACCGTTATAGCTTAACAGCACAGGTTTCGAAGACCTTTATGAATGGTTTTACCTTTATGACTGCTTATACGTTTGGTGAAAGTTTCGACATCACGAATGGTATTCGTAACTCGATGGAATCGAACTGGCAGTTAAATCAATCGTTAACGCCTAATGATCCTAAGATTGCGTACTCGAATTTCGATATCCGCCACCGTATCATTGGTTCATTCGGATACACGAAAGTGTACAAGAATGGTAGTGCAACCACTTTATCAGGTGTATTCAGTGCACAATCAGGGGCTCCATTCACGTGGGGATTTGTAAACTCAACGATTGCGAACACGCCACAAGCAGCTGGTTTAGCGTATGTATTTAAGGATGAAACAGAAGCAGCTAAGTATTTAGTGGCAGATGCTAAATTAGGAACAGCAGCAGATCAAGCCAAAGCATTTATGGCCTACATCAATGCAGACGAATATTTAAGCACGCGCAAAGGAAATTTTACGGAGCGTAACGGCGGTCGTACACCATGGAATGCGACTTTGGACTTAAAACTAAACCACTTGATCAAAATGTCAAATGGCCACGATTTACAGTTCTCCTTGGATATCATGAACGCGACGAACTTAATCAACAGCAACTGGGGTAGAATTTACTTCTCGCCTAATACCTTTAATTCAACAGCTAGTTTAGGCTTAGCTCGTGTAAATTCGGGTACAGCGGCTGATCCTACCTACAAGTTTGCGGTACCATCTTCTCCTTATACAGTAGATCAAATGGGATCGAGATGGCAGATGCAAGTAGGAGCACGTTATACGTTCTAATCTACTCAGCAATAAATGAAAAAGGCGAATCGCAAGATTCGCCTTTTTTTGTGTCCTTTTATCTCGACCAGCGGAATCTCCTTCTGCCTAGCATGCCAGATAAACCCGTTCCTTGGTTCTCGCGGAAGTTCGCCACATAGACTGGTTGTGCGATCAAGGCGGATAGATGCCCTGCCATTAAATCTTGCGATTGCGCTACCCATTCTTGGTATTGATTTTGCACGGAAACGTGAGAGGGTAAATATTTTTTGAAAATGCTTAAGTCAAATGACGAAGCACCGATTCCTGCGCCTGACATTTCCCCATCGAAAGCATTAATCATTTGCTCGATGTGATTAGGCACCGGAACCATCATCGCCGGCTTTCCTAAATACATCGCCTCAGCTACTGATTCAAAACCAGCCGTTGAAATAAGACCTGCACATTCGGTCATTTTAGCCAAATAATTCTCCGCATCAATCGGATGAAAAGTCAGTGAATCAGAATAGTGATACGTCTCTTTGCGTGCCGGATTATCCCAAAAACAATCCAATTTCACCTCCGGATTCGCATTCGACCAATTCATGATATCTTCTGATAAACGAAAGTGCGTTAAATACGCTAACCAGCGCTCACCCGCTTTTGGAACAATATTCTTGACCTGCTGACGCAATAGGGGAGGAACCACCTCAATTTTCGCGTCATTATCGATAGGACGGAAAGATAAACCCAACAACTTCTTAGAACCGATGGAGGTGATCATCGTATTCATATTTAATAGCATACGGTCGATCTTCTTCTCAGATATGCTCTCGAAATTCTTATTTAAAAGTAAGTATTGGTGACCTACAGACATCGTCGGGATCTTAGAACCCGATTTCAATTTATATAGTCCCGTGATCGACTCATAAAAGTTGACAATCCCATCCGGTTGTAACTCTTCAATGAATTCCTCAAGTTGTGTGGCGCTATTCCAAAAAGTCTTGAAATTCGTGAACGCCTGTGCTGCTGTTTTAAATAGCTGCACCGATTTCCCATTTCCGAAGATAATCGATGGGCTCTCGTATTGCAGCACCGGCGTATCGCCAATAAAATCCAGAAAAAACGACGGTATTTTACGCCCCTGAAAGGAACCCACGGCATAACCGACCACTTCGTGACCCGCCTCGCGTGCGATTTGAGTGAAGGAGATCGCCTGGGTTAAATGCCCACGACCTTCTCCTTGTACGGTAAATATGAACTTTCCCATCTTAAACAGCGATGGCCTCGCCTAAAATTTCATTTAATTCCGCTTTCAAGTTGTAAAGTGGGAATTCGATGATTTGCCATTCCCCTTGGTGTGTTTCCACTAATGCCGTTAATGATTCGACCCAGTCTCCAGAATTCATGTAGGCTATCCCGTCGATCATTTTGATCTCCGCCTTGTGGATATGACCACAGATGATGCCATCCGCGCCTTTGGCCTTCGCTAATTCCGCTAATTTCTCCTCAAAATCCGAGATGAAATTCACCGCCGCCTTCACTTTCTGCTTAATCACCTGCGATAAAGAGTAATAAGGCTTTCCTTGCCAGCTGCGGTATTGATTATACCATTTATTTAGCCACAACAAGAATGTGTAGCCGATATCGCCTAAATAGGCTAGCCATTTCATTTGGCTGGTAATACTATCGAAAATATCGCCGTGTGTGATGAAGTATTTCTTGCCAAAACTCTTTAGCATATAATCCTGCCGAATCGAAAACTGCTTCCCAATTTTCAACGGAAGTACTTGCTCTAAGAAATCATCATGATTCCCGCGCAAATAAATCACTTCCGTATCCCACTTGTCCATCATCTTTAATACACAACGGAAAAATGCCGTGTGCTTCTTCTTCCAGCTGCCGCCCTTTTTGAGCTGCCAGCCGTCAATGATATCGCCGTTTAAAATGAGTTGGTGGCACGAATGTGCACGTAAAAATTCGTTTACCTCGGCTGCTTTAGCTCCCTTGCTACCTAAATGCAAGTCTGAGATAACGATCGTTTTGTAGGTGGGTTGAGAATGATGGCCCATGTTTGCCTATTTGGTTTACCAAAAATAGCCCATCCATATAACCCCTTTATTAGGAGAATATTACTCTATTGTTAAATCTACCAAACCATCGGAACCTCGATCAACAACACCTTCGTGTCCGCTGTCGCTGCCTGAACTTCAATGCTTTCCGTCTGTGAAATCCCAATCGCATCGCGTCTGCCTAGCTTCTCGCCAGCCACTTCGATGCCACCCTCAATCACAAACACAAAAGCCCCTTGCTGTGCCCCGTGAAGCGCATAGCTCAGACTTTCGCCTTCATTTAATTCCGTGATATTAAAATAAGTATCCTGATTTACTTGAAGCGAATCGATGTCCGTTCCCAGCGGCGAAACCACCGTCTTCCATTGCCCCTTAAAATCAGCCGTATTATAGCTACGCTGATCGTAACGCGGCGTGATATTTTTCAATTTAGGCATCACCCAAATTTGGAAAAGCTCCAAAGCCTCCGTTTGGCTCGCATTAAACTCTGAGTGATAAATTCCAGACCCCGCAGACATAATCTGCACGTCCCCTGCATTAATAATTCCATTCGTCCCCATCGAATCCTCATGCGCCACCGCACCCTTCATCGGAATGGTCACGATCTCCATATTATCATGTGGATGTTTTCCAAAACCCATCCCAGCCGCTATATAGTCATCATTCAGCACGCGCAACGCACCAAAATGAATTCTCGCCGGATTATAATAGCCAGCAAAACTAAAACTAAAGGCGGTCTTCAACCAGCCGTGATCGGCTGTTCCGCGGGAGGAGGCAGGGTGTAGTTCGGTTTTCATAAAAGAAGTCGCCTTCGGCTTAGTCGCTGCTTACGCAGCTTAGTCGTCACTGTGTGACTTAGTCCGAAGGCCGGAGGGTTTATTGTTTAATTTACAAATATCAATTCTTTATTTTCGTCCAACAAAAAAGTCGGAACAATTGTTCCGACTCCTTTTAATAATGTACTTCTCCGGACTCAGTCCCTTCGGACTATCGACTAAAGATACTGATTCGCGTTCGTCGCGTTCAAGTCTTCGAAAGCTGTTTTTAAACGAGCTACCAAAGTCTCTTCGCCCTTACGTAACCAAACACGTGGGTCATAGTATTTCTTGTTCGGAGAATCGTCACCTGTTGGGTTACCGATTTGGCCTTGTAAATATGCTTCGTTTGCTTTGTAGAATCCTAAGATACCTTCCCAGAATGCCCATTGCGTATCTGTATCGATGTTCATTTTGATCGCACCATAAGATAATGCCTCACGAATTTCCTCGCGAGATGAACCAGAACCACCGTGGAATACGAAGTTGATGGGTTTCTCAGCAGTTAAGCTATATTTCTCTTTGATGAATTCTTGTGAGTTCTTCAAAATAACTGGTTGCAACTTCACATTACCCGGCTTGTAAACTCCGTGTACGTTACCGAATGCCGCAGCGATCGTGAAACGGTGAGAGATTTTGGACAATACTTCATAAGCATAAGCCACCTCTTCCGGTTGTGTATATAATTTAGAAGAATCTACGTCAGAGTTATCCACGCCATCTTCTTCACCACCTGTAACACCTAATTCGATTTCTAAAGTCATGCCCATTTTAGACATACGCTCTAAGTATTTAGCGCAGATTTCTAAGTTTTCTTCCAAAGGCTCCTCAGACAAGTCAATCATATGAGAAGAGAACAAAGGTTGTCCTGTCTCAGCGAAGAACTTTTCACCAGCATCCAATAAACCGTCAATCCAAGGCAATAATTTTTTCGCACAGTGGTCAGTATGTAATACTACTTGAACACCGTATGCTTTCGCCATTTGGTGAACGTGGTATGCACCTGAGATAGAACCAGCGATAGCCGCTGCTTGATTCTCGTTAGAAAGAGTCTTTCC
>JBJOIV010000021.1:0-26640 GCA_046046955.1 Bacteroidota bacterium
GCGAATTACTGATTACCAATTCGGATAAAACAACGAATTATCAAATCAAGGAAGAAATATCCTAATTATGCCAAACAATGATCTGAGCTGGCTCAGCCGCTCCGAACTTTTGATCGGTCCGGAAGGGATCGCAAAATTACAAGCTTCTCACGTTTTAGTGGTCGGTTTAGGGGGCGTAGGCTCTTTTGCCGCTGAATTTATCGCACGTTCCGGTGTAGGAACTATGACCATCGTGGATGGAGACGTAGTGGATCCGACGAATCGCAACCGCCAATTACCCGCTCTAGCGACTAACCATGGAGTTTCGAAGGCTCAAATTATGGCTGACCGATTGTTAGCCATTAATCCAGCTTTGAAATTAACCTCCATCGAAACTTTTTTAAGTCCAGAAGAGGCGAAAAAACTGTTAGAAACGAATCAATTCGATTACGTGATGGACTGCATCGATTCGGTTACCCCTAAAGTAACGCTTTTGAAAACAGCCTACGACCTTGGGTTTAAAATCGCTAGTTCCATGGGTGCAGGGGGAAAAATGGACCCTACCCAAATCAGAACGGCTGACTTGTTCGATACCAGACAATGTTACTTAGCCTCCTTAGTGCGCAAAAGAATACGCAAAATGGGCGTAGGGAAAGGTATTAAAACAGTGTTTTCTTTGGAAAAAGTCAAAGACGAATCCCTTATCCTAACCGATGGTAGCAATTTTAAGAAGTCCGCCTACGGAACCATCTCTTACCTTCCTGCGGCATTTGGTGGCGTAGTTGCTTCTATCGTCATTCGTGACCTATTAGAAGAACCTATTCCGATGGAAAAGAAACTCAAATTACCCAAACGAAAATGATCAAAATAGGCGTCATCAATGTATCCGATCGTGCCAGCGCGGGCATCTACGAAGATATTCCGGGCAAAGCCGTAGTCGAATTATTGCATGAATACTTGGAATCTGAATTCGAAGTAGTCTATGCCGTCGTACCCGACGAGCAAGATCAACTCGAGGCAAAGATGATGGAGATGTCTAAAGAAGTCTGCCTCCTAGTCACTACTGGCGGAACTGGTCCAGCCTTACGCGATGTAACCCCGGAAGCAACAGAAGCAGTTTGCCAAAAAATGATGCCAGGCTTCGGCGAACTCATGCGTTCCGTTTCCTTGCAATATGTTCCTACCGCCATTCTTAGTCGTCAAACTGCTGGCATTCGAAATCAAACCTTAATTTTAAATCTTCCAGGAAAACCGAAAGCCATCAGACAATGTCTCGAGGCCGTTTTCCCAGCTATTCCCTATTGCATCGACTTGATCGGCGGACCTTTCTTGGTGTGTAGGGAGGAGAATATGAAGGCTTTTAGGCCAAAATAGCCCGAAGGGCTATTTTCAAAGTTCAAATTGCAAAGTTCAAAGTTCAAATCTGATCTTTGCTCTTTGAAATAAATGGTTAATCGTAAAATTCACAATCTAATCTTAATTTTCAATCTTACTCAACGTTATTTGATTCGGATTCAATTGGGAATTTTGCCAAGAAAAATTCGTTGCAACTCTTTCATCTATTTTAATAATTTTTAGCGTGTTGCTATTCTGAGAATAAAAAGATGCATTGCATAAATTATCCCCACCTCCCGGACAATTCGTATCAGCCAATTGAGCACAACAATTTCCACAAAAACTTACCGTACAACGACATAATGGGCCAGTAGAATAACTGGTACATGATGCCCCATTTTTACATGGATTTACTTCACAATAATCCTTATTAGTTATGAAAGTTATTATTTGAGAATAGGCAAATTCCCCTTTGCTATTTTTAGCATATGCTCGATATTTATAAGAAGTATTTGATGAAAAATTATTGACAGTAATACTAAAATCTGCAACCCCAGCACTTACACTGTACTTTGATGCGTTTAATACATCAGGAGTTCTTGAATCTGAACTTAATAATACCACAAATCCATTTTCAATTATCGATAATTTTGAATCATTAATTTTAATACTACCGGATAAAGTTGCCGATTTATTATTTTCATCAGGCTCACTAAGTGAATTTAAAGTTGGCAAACGTTTCCCTTTAATAATAGTACCCATGGGCACTACTTGCGAATTTGCATAATAGGAAAAAATAAAAAAAAGAATTGCTATTTTGTACATATTAAAAATTTTGTAAACAAGATCCATAATAATCAACACCATCATAAATTATCGTAAGTAAATCTACTGCATTGGCAGTTGGTGTAACTGTAGGAACTGCAGCATCAGCCCATTTTATGGTGGGGAAATTCAATGTTCGATTCCCGGTAGCATCTTGTTTTATTTTGATTATATAGGTACCAATTTTGGGATTGGTAAATGCAAGTGTAGTAGAACCAGTTAAGACAATTTGAAGCACATTTCCTGTGGATAAGTCTAGGGTGGTAGTGCTTGTGGAATTAATTGAACTAGGTTGCGTTAGTTCAAAAGTTTTTGCTTTCACATTTGAACTTATCAGATCAGTTAAGGTTAGCCCCCCACTTACACTATAAGAAACATTATCTAACCCAACAACTAACCAGATGGTACCATTACTAACAACCTTAACAAAACTATACCGGTTGGTTAATTCAAAGGTGCTTGAGGCATCAATTAACTGAAAATATGGTCGCACTGTCACCGAACCAGTATTAATATTTTTAATTGTATATGTTCTGCCTGCTATACCAACTGCAGATGGTAAATAGATGTTAATTGGTGAGGTAGCATTAGCACTTATAATTTCATCTGAAGGTAAAATAGTGTAATTAGACGTCACCGTTACCAATTTGGAAATTCTACCAGCAGTTGTTAAAGCACCATAAATATATGACGCGGTATTAGAAGCATTTCCAATAACAATTTGATTAGAAACAGAAGTTGAAGATGCTTGAGCCGCATCTCCAATAATTATGTTATTAGATCCTGCTATTAAATTTGAACCTGCTTTATAACCAATTACAGTATTACTTTCACTATTAATAGGATAAGAAGAGTCAAAAGTTAAACCTGATAATGCATAAGCACCAATAACTGTATTTTTATTAAAAGGGGAATAAGTATTACCTAAGTATACATACGGATAAGATAATGCATAGGCACCTAAAGTGGTATTATTACTGCCTACATAAGTATTATAACCACTTTCAATTAAAGTTTCATCCATATTATTTTGAGTAAAAGAGTAAGCACCAATTGCTGTGTTATTATCACCATCACCAAGTCCACTAAGAGAAAAAGTTCCTAATGAGGTATTTTTATTGCCTTCATTGAAGATTTGCGAATAAGGGCCTATGGCAGTATTCATTGTGCCAAAATCTGATTCCATTATTAATGCCTGTTTACCAAATAATAAATTCAAACGTCCTTGATTTGTATTATTACCTATTCCGATTCTTTGGCCTGAAATTGTAATATCCTTACCAAAAATTGCACCTCCTGTAGTTGTTACATCACCAGACTGCATTTGCCATGGATAAGTATTGTTTAAAATATATTTTGATGAAAGATCCGGTATATCAGCAATATTCAATGTTCTAAAATTAGGCGCACCACTACTTCCATTTGGGCCAGAAAAAAAAGTATTCGCTGCAACTGTTGAAGTTCCCGTTCCACCATGAGCTACATCAATTACAGTTGCGCTCCATGAACCGCTATTGATAGTACCCACACTTGTTAAATTGGGTAAAGCAGTTAAGGTATTATTACTAGTTGCAGTTATATTCCCAGACAAAGTGGCTGTCGCAGCATTACCTGAAATGTTTATCTGATCTCCTGTATTATTACCAGAAAGAGTAATAATACCTAATTTAGATTTAATTGATTCCGAAGTTTCTATGTTCAAGTCTCCTGATTTATTAAAAGCAAAAGATCTAATAATCATTATGCTAGGATTTGTATGGGTGTAATCATAATTTCTAGTATTACTATTATTATAATTAACAGGACCTTGGCCTTGTTGACCCCAAAAATCAGCAACAATAGGACCATAAAAATTTTCAGAACTACTTATAAATTCTGTTGAACCTTGATAGGTGCCCAACATGACATTTTCTAATTTATTTGTCAAAATATGTTCATTATTCCTGATTTTAAGTAATTCATCTCTACTTGGCAAATACCAATCTGCATAGCCTCCGTATGAATAATTATAGGCAAATAATGCTGCCCCTCCATTATTTCCAGCTTTAGCAAAAATTTTATTTGTATTCTCCATTCCAGATCCTAAGGCAACACTTGTTTGAGGAATGTAATTTTGACCTTGATTAGGATTAAAATTAAGGTAATAAAATGGGTCAATTGCAGGATTAATCCCATTGTAGCCATTGATATTATCCCAAATATATTCCATATCATTTAATGTTCTCCAATCGATTACAACCCCTTTTGTGACACCATCCACATAACCAATGTCTCCAGACTCTAAAATATATCCAACAATACCACCAAAGGCAAAATCCCCCACTTCTAAATTTGCAAGAGCTGATCCGGAACTATTTTTCCAACTTAAACCGTCATAAACTTGAAATTCACCATTACCGCAATTGGTACAATAGATTGTAGTTCCTTGAGGAATTTTTTCAGCTCTAATTGGAACTACGTTCGTTCCATCCAAAACACTTCTTTCTGCTTTGGTCATTCTAGGCGGAAGAAAACCTTTGGTTGTGGAATTAATTTCAAGCGCCGTATAACTAGCTGCGGTTGGAGTCCCCACAGAAATCCGAGAAGCGATTGCATCTCCTATACTTGGAGAAACTAAGGTTGGGGAAGTTGCTCTTACCACATTTCCTGTTCCAGTAGTTGAAATTTCTTCTACTATGCCTGCACCTGTCGACTGCCTACCTAACACTTTATTTGAAGCACTAAGATTTTGAATTTTGTTATAAGTAACGGCAGCATCCGAGATTTTATTCGTTGTCACTGCATTATTGATAATAGAGAGAGATGTGGTTCCCGTGACATCGCCCGAGTGAACTAAATCAGTTAAATTTGCTTTCAAATCTAAGGCAGCTTGCATTGCAGTACTTACGGGTTTTGAGGCATCGCTTGTATTGTCTACATTGCTTAAACCAACTTTTGCTTTACTAATGCCTGAAGCAATTTTAGAATCAGTCACTACCCCATCCGCTAACTTAATAGTGGTAATGCTGCCATCTGCAATTCCACCAGAAGCATTATTGGATGTAATATATGCCTTAACTGCCTTTTGGGAAGGATATAATTCATCACTTGGAGAAGTGCCACCTAAGTCTGTGGCTGTGGATTTATTTGCAATATTTTCCTTTAATGCCAAAGCCGCTGTTGTCGCTAACCCACTTAAATCTTGATCTCCTGTATTTGTTCCAGTGATTCCTGCTAGTTTTGTTTTCTCAGCCGTAGTGTAATCGTTTGTAGACAATCCTTTGCCTGACAACTTTTCGACCTTCGTAGCTAGACTACTATCTAATTTAGAAATAGTGGCTTTTAACGCAAGAATACTATCCACTTTGGCCTTATCTGCTTTTAAAGCTACAGCCGCTGTTGTCGCTAACCCACTTAGATCCTGATCTCCTGTATTTGTTCCTGTGATTCCTGCTAGCTTTGTTTTCTCAGCAGTGGTGTAATCGTTTGTAGACAATCCTTTGCCAGTAAACTTTTCGACCTTCGTAGCTAGACTACTATCTAATTTAGAAATAGTGGCTTTTAAGGCAAGACTACTATCCACTTTAGCCTTATCTGCTTTCAATGCCAAAGCCGCTGTTGTCGCTAACCCACTTAAATCCTGATCTCCTGTATTTGTTCCAGTGATTCCTGCTAGTTTTGTTTTCTCAGCCGTAGTGTAATCGTTTGTAGATAATACTTTACCAGAAATTTTATCTACTTTTTCAGCTAGAGTACTATCTAACCTCGATATATTCGCTTTTAAAGCTAAACTTTTATCAATGGCTAATGCTGTTTTTAAATCATTGATGCTAGCAAACCCTGTCCCCCCTTTCTCAGCTGGAATAATGCCCTTTATATTAGCAGCGTCTACCGCGTTCGCAAATTGCGCGTAAGCCACATATTGAAACTGAGTAGTTCCCATCAAAACAAAATTTGTTCCACCAGATGCATCCAATTCTATCTTTAAAAACTTAGGGATATTTTTCCAATTAATTGCAGAAAAATCACCGGTCACATCGGTGCTGCCTGACTCGCCTATAACCGCATTAAACAATCCTTGTGCATTAGTATTTACCTTTCGAATTTCACTGTATTCGACAGAACCGGTTGAACTGCCTTGAAGAATACTTAAACGTAAGGATACCGCTTGATTAGCAATTACAGCATTACTTGAATTACGAGCAACACCTTGAAAGTTCAAACCCATTTGAGCCTGGATACGAAGGCTACAAAAAAATACGAGTAGGAATAAAAACAGGATTTTGGTTTTCATGGATAAATTAAATGCTTATAGTTTGATGAGTTTGAAAATGGCCGTTTGAGGCTCTCTGTTATTGGGCCTAAATAATAGTCGAATAAAATAGGTCCCAGAAGGAATTTTTTCTAGATCAATCTTTTGGGAATAATTACCAAAAACGAACCCTGCCTCAAAATGCATTCTTTCAATACCCGCTAAATCAAGAAGGTCGTAAGAAATACTACCCGATTCCTTTAGCTCAATATCGAGATATAAAACAGAAAGAAAAGGATTAGGTCCTATTCGAATCTGATTAGAAAAATATTGACCAGGAAAATCGGAAATAGCTGTAATAAGATTTGCAGTAGGCTGTAAAACACCCGTATTCAATTCTAACCCTGGGCGAATAAAATTACTTACTGAAACAGACTCCCCAATACTCCATTCTAAGTAAGCAGAATAACCTCCACCCATATTGAGCGTGTAAGGAATGATCGATTGAGAGAAACCAACCAGTTGAACAGAGATTAAGAAAATACAACTTAGAAAAATTGACCTCATTTTATTGATCATCCATTCTAAGGCTACTTCACAATTTTAATGAATGCCAAAATAGAACACATGATAAAATTAAATCGATTATCGTAGATCGGGAGGAGAACACAAAAAGACTTAGTCGGGACTTATAAACTAGCGACTAAGAAACGTACTTTGCAGCAAATTCGGCAGGTGTACAAGAATGTACTTTTCGAAAAGCATCATAAAAGCCATGTTTACTAGAGAAACCTGTTTCCAAGGCTAAGGCTTCCTGAGTATATTGATTTAAGTAACCGGATTTGATCTTTTCCTCTACCAATTTTATTCGGTAGCTATTCACGAAATCAGTAAAACGTAATTCGAAATAGCGATTGATGATAAATGACAATTCATGCAAAGGAATATCTAAAGCCACCGAAACATCTCGAATAGTTAACTTCGCTGTCAAATAAGGCTTTTCTTTTTCGAAAAATGCTCTAATTAATTGTGCTTCTTTTTCGTAATCTAGCGTTGCTTGAGGAGCCTTTTCAACGTTTTTAATACCTTGGGAATCAAAGTTCTTCACATAAGGTAAGCCAAATAAAAGCTGGGGATTTAAGATCAAATAACTACTCAAATATAAAATACTAAAGGAAAGCAAAAGCATAGATATCTGAGCAAAATCTTGATTAGCTTCTTTTTGGCCTATACCCAGAAACAAAACAATAACTACTATTAAAAAGGAAAAAACAGTTGTTGAAATTAAGATATTGAATACTTTGATCCACTTTACAACTAATTTAGTCTGTTTGCTAAAAGATGCACTAAATTTATCTTTTTCAAAGTGAGATAAAAGTCGCCATTGTAAAATGAAATAAATCAAGCACTGCAGGGGTTTAGCAAATTGAAAATAGGCCGGTAAAATCCCCTCTTTTTCATAAAGTGTACCAAAAGGATGGTCGATTACACGCGCTATTAAGGCCATTTTTTCATTATAAGGCATAAAATAAATAGGCCAATAATTGATGGCAACTAAGAGGAAAGGTAAAAAGTGTAAGAGATCTATTTTTTTGAATTTAATCTCATTTCTTAAAACGGAACGGACATACAAATAGGCAAGTGGAGGAGCTAAATAACTTATGGGTGCAGCAGTTTTATATAAAAATGGAACTTCAATCAACCATTTAAAATGAATAAGTAAATACGCACCAATATTAAAGCTGTAAACAAGTAGAAATATGGCTAGTAATGCATCTGAATATAGTTGGTGCGAATATTTACGAAAAAGCAGCAAATATGCCGTCACCAGCGCAAATAAAATACTCGCAACTATAATCGATTCAACCATGGCACAAATTTAAAACACATTTACTCTTTTATCTCACTTCACAAACTCATCCTCGTAGAGGATTCCAACTTTATTCTTTATTCTTTATGCTTTATTCTTTCTCAGGCCTCTGAGCTAATCAGCATATCATAAAGCTTCTCCGTTACTTCCCCCCTCTTCCCATTTCCAATCTGCTTACCATCGATGGAAAAAATAGGTAAAACACGTTTGGTTGAACCCGTTGTAAACACTTCATCCGCATTCATAAAATCGGCTAGTGAGCAGGCGCCCACTCGAACATCGTAAACCGACGAAGCTAAAGCTATCACCTTTTTACGGGTTATTCCCTCTAAAATATGATCAGAAGGGGTGTGAATGACACCGTCTTTAACATAAAACAAATTAGAACGAGACGACTCCGATACCCCAAATTCAGGGGTATGATAAATCAAATCGTCACCTCCAGCCGCTCGCACGGCCGGCATTTCACGCAAGGCGAAGGCATAATTCAAGGATTTAATATCTGCCATCTCCCGCTTATATTCGCGGCTAATCAATCGCAATCCAGAAGTTGGCTCTGCAAAAGAGAAGACACCTGGAAAAATGTATAATTCGGAATCGCCAGATGGATCGAAGCCATTGGGGCTAAAACCAGCGGTTAACACGAGCTTCACTCCTAAGCAAGGATCGACAGATTGTGCAGCGATCTCCTGAATTAAAGCGCCTAAATGCTCTTTCGTATACGAATGAGGCAAACCCATCTTCGCAGCTGAACTCAAAAATCGATCTAGGTGATCCGACATGAAGATGGGATTACCTTCCATAATGCGGAAGAAATCGAAGATGCCGAAACCACGCAGAAAGCCCACATCTTTAATGGAGACAGTTACTTTGTCGGGGTCTTGCCACGCGCCTTTATAATAAATGGGATAGGCCATTTTGCTGTAGTTTTTGGACTAAATGAATCGTTTCTTTCGCCTCCCTTACATCATGAACACGCAAAATTGAGGCGCCTTGTTGGAGAGCAATCGTATGCAAAACGGTGCTACCGTTCAATGCCTCATCAGCTGAAATGCCTAATTCCTTCCAAATCATCGTTTTTCTCGACAGACCGACTAGAATGGGTGCGCCTAATAATTTAAAGGAGCGTAAATGAGCTAATAAGGAGTAATTATGATCTAGGGCTTTGGAGAAGCCAAAACCAGGATCAACAATCAAATCTTTGAATCCACGGGAACGCAGTTCCTGAACTTTGGGCAATAAATCATGCAATACTTCTGACACCACGTTCTGGTAATCTGGCACTTCATGTACTTGCTCGAAACGCCCTACACTGTGACTGAGAATATAAGGAACCTGATTTTCGACAATGTAATCGAAAACGCCTTCATCCATTTGGCCAGCACCTATATCATTAAACAAATGCGCACCAGCCGCAAAAGCCGCCTTCGCGACCGCCACGCGATAGGTGTCAATCGATATAATCACCGAAGGGTATGCAGCGGAAATAGCTGAAATAATCGGACATACCCGCGCTATTTCTTCCTCCAGACTTACTGGAGCCGCACCTGGTCGGGTGGAATGCCCACCAATATCTAAAATCAAAGCCCCTGCTGCGATCATCGAGGAAGCTTGCTCTAAGGCTGCATCAACTGATGACACACGACTTCCTTCGAAAAAAGAATCCGGAGTGATGTTTAAAATCCCCATGATTTTAGGCGCTGAAAAATCAATCAATTGCCCATTTAAGCGGATTGTTTGACTAGTGGAAAAAAGAGCGTCCAAATCGAGTGAATTTTAGGATAATTTAAATAATTTTGTAGGCTATAAAAACGCGAGCATCGTATAAAAACTGTATCTATGAACAGGGACTCAACGCCTTCCCAAACCGAAATCGAATATCGCCAAGTAATTTCATACTGCAAAGCCTTGTTTGATAAAAAAAACAAAGATTACGGCACTTCATGGAGAATTTTACGACTTTCTAGCTTAACCGATCAAATCTTTATCAAAGCCCAACGAATCCGTAGCATCCAAGAAAAAGGAGCTCAGAAAATCGAGGATGGCATCGAAGGAGAATTCATCGGAATCATCAACTATTGCATCATTGCTTTAATTCAAAAGTCCTTAGAGGGTTCAGACCAAATGGAATTTGCCCCAGAGGAATTGAGCGGCTTTTATGATCAGCAAGTAGAAATTACCCTTGAATTATTGCGCAATAAGAACCACGATTACGGCGAGGCTTGGCGTGACATGCGTGTAAGTAGCATGACGGATTTAATCTTAATGAAGATTTTCCGCACTAAGCAAATTGAAAACAATGAGGGTAGAACCCTTGTTTCTGAAGGTGTGGAAGCGAATTACCAAGATATGCTCAATTATGCCGTCTTCTGCTTAATCACATTGAAGGGCGAGCAACAGCAGCAACAACAGCAATAATGTCTAAAATCGCCAAGATTTTATTGGTCGGGATTTTTATCTTCTCGGGTCTCATCAAATTGAATGACCCGATCGGAACCCAACTGAAGCTAGAGGAATACTTCGAGGTGTTCTCTGTGGACTTTGCGTTCATGGCGGGGTTTTGGAAATTCTGGATTCCATACGCGCTGATTTTATCCATTTTATTAAGCAGTTTAGAAATCGTTCTAGCCATTGCTTTGGCCTTAAATTACCGGATAAAGCAAACTTTATATGCCTTTGTAGGTATCTTAGCCTTTTTCGGATTTCTCACTTTCTATTCAGCCTATTTTAACAAGGTGACTGACTGTGGCTGTTTTGGAGAAACGATCAAACTAACGCCCTGGACGTCTTTTGTGAAAGATCTATTTTTACTCGTTCTGACTGGCATTTTACTAATTTCCAAGAAACCAGAAAACAAGAATAACGGCAAATGGGTGGCAACAACAGCCATTGCTAGTATTGCACTAGGTGTATTTTGCTATTTCCACTTACCCATCAGCGATGGATTACCTTATGCCATAGGCGACCATATTCCGACCAATATGAAGGAACGCGAGCCATTGAAGTTCTCCTATGTGTACAAAATCAAAGGGGTAGAAACGGAATTAAGTGAGATGCCCACGGATACGACGGCGCAGTTCATTTCGATGAAAGCGACGAATGAGAAAGAGGCCAGACCTTTGATAACAGATTATCAATTGTGGGCGGAGGGCGACACGACTAATTACACCCAGGAAAGCTTCAAAGGGGCTAAATTGATGGTCATTATCCCTAACATCCACCACATGAATGAGGGGGCATTACCAGAAATCGAAAAATTAACGAAAGGTTTGAAAAACATTACCGTCTGGCTAGTTTCTGCCTCGACGGATGCTGACGTAAACGCCTTTCGACATAAATACCAGTTAGCGTTTCCTGCGCTTTCTGCTGACACTAAAATATTAAAAACCATTGTTCGCTCTAGCCCAGGTTTGTGGCTTTTAAAGGACGGAACGGTGAAAGGAAAATGGTCTTCCTATTCCCTACCCTCTGCGGATGAAATTCAACAAAGCCTAGAATAAAACGAATGAAGAATATCTATTTAGTGGGAATGCCCTCCTCGGGTAAAAGTACCTTGGGAAAAGAGTTAGCAAAGAATATTGGATACTCCTTTATGGACATGGATAAATTGATTGAAACCCGTGAACAGAAGACGGTTTCTGAGATTTTCTCCAATTTTGGCGAAGCACATTTCCGTGAAATAGAGAAAAAGACATTACGCGGGTTTCAACCAGATCAATCAATGGTCATCGCTACAGGTGGTGGCGTTCCTTGTTTTAATGATAACATGGACTTCATTAAAGACAATGGAGTAAGTATTTTCTTAAACGTGGACGTAAACGATTTAGCTAAACGTTTATACAAAGCGCAAGGCAATAATCGTCCCTTGTTGGATAAGTCCCAAAGCGAAGAAGTAGTCATCGCCACCATCAAAAAGACCTTCGATGAGCGCCTTCCCTTCTACCAAAAAGCAGATATTCAGGTAGATGGTGAAATTACGGTCAGCCAATTGCTTTGGCTATTAGACCAATACCTTCCTGTTTAAAAGTAAATCCCGCCTCCCAGCATAAACTGCGTAGTCGTGATATCTAAAGTGGCAGAACTGAAGTCAGCTGCGTTCTTTAGCGTATACGGCGTGTAGGCATCTTTCTGTGTACGCTGGATGGCCGTTAAATCGAGGTAGAAATTCGATTTACGGTAGCCAATACCTCCTGAAAATTGAAGTGCATTTCGATCGATGGTATCATAACTAGCGGCATACCCCCCTCCAAAAAGAGCGGCTCCACCTCGCACACTCAGAGAAGGAGAAATCCGAATCTCAGATCCCACTTTGATATTCAAAGCACCTTCAAAATTGCGTGCTATTTGACCATTGTATTTCGTCTGAAAGGCTTGATTGGCTCCGCCACCTAATTCAGCAGAATAAACCTTCATTCCGCCATAACCTACGTATTCCAGATCTGCTGTCAAGAATCCTTTTTTCGAGAAGAAAAAGGCGAAACCTCCTGAAAGCTTCATAGGACTTAAAAATTGATAGGTAAACTCATTCGTTGTTAATCGCATCGGATTCACCTTCGTAATCGTGATCGGATTACCTGTAGAGCCGATGGCTGGAATCCCGATGACATTTGGAAATAAACGCGCATCGTAGGTCTCGTTCATCTGATCATAATAGGTCGGAGATCTGAAGGCTAGAGACAAACGAAGAGATGGATTCACCTTGTAAATACCCCCTAAACTAAGTGCGATACCAGAACCATTCGTCAGTAACGTTTCCGCGTATTGAAAGCCAGCCACATTTTTCGCCCCCACAAATTCATCCTCCCAGGTGGTAGACGAACTCGATGAGATTTTGGAAAAATGCAACGCTGCCCCTAAGTAAAACTGATCCCGATACGTCGCCCCATAGGCAAAATCCCAGGAAGTTAAAGCACCTGAATTAGAGGCTGTACCATATTGATTCGTGGGCAATAAAGGCTGAAAACGCTCGAATGGAGCACCTCCTGTTACGGAATTCGGATTGATGAGATAGGTTTGATAAGCTAAAGCCTCAGCAGAAGACGCCGTCCCCGAATACGAGTCATATTCGTCATCCAAAGTAGCACCGGTTGCCCCCTTGTCATTCGCTTTCTCTATGAAGTTATCTAACAGGGAACTTCGGTTATTCGTTCCTGAAATCTGAATCGGCTGAATAAAGATCGCTTGACGGGAATACCCAAAACCAAAAGACCCATGCCATTCTCCACCACCCAAATTATTACTCGAAATCACCATCCCCAGCGTAGGCAGCTGAATTTGACTTTCTGAGGTCTCATCTGCGGTAGATAAATAAGACGATTTAGTTTGAACGCCTGTGTAAGCCAGGCTCATATTTACTTCAGAACGAGTGTAAAATCCTAAACCTGCTGGATTACCAGTTAAGGCACTTAAATCAGCCCCTAAAGCGCTCGAAGCACCACCTAATGCCTGCATACGAGCTGTACCCGTCGAGTATGAAGTCGAGAATTGCTTCCCTAAGCTGGGATAGGTGTAGATTTGGGCCACAGCCTGCTGCAGCGCAAAGACGCTGAAAAGTAAAATGATTGCTTTTTTCATGATCAATAATTAACGAGGACCGCGACTAGAACCACCTCCGCCACCACCAGAACTTGAACCACCTGAGCTTGGAGAACTGTAGGAAGGCGTTGAACTAGAATTACTACGCTGAGAACTACCTCCATCAACCGGAGCAGCCCGGTATTCATAATTTGAATTACGACGTGGCGCCACATATTGTTGAGAAGAAGAACCCGAGTTCGAAGGAACGGATTGTGTATTCACACGCGGCAAGTTATTTCCTTGCGTATTGTAGGAATTATTACCTCCACGTGGTGAATTAGTGTAATTTCCTCCTGAATTTCGGTTATTCGAACGATCATCACGTGGTCCAAAATTCCGCTTTTCCCTCGTATCATTCGTCATATATTGACCACTATATCCTGTGTAATTTCCGCCTGGTCCATAGTAATTATAATTCCGGTAGAAGGAATTAAATCCAAATGGACGATAGAAAGAACTGTAATAGGGACTATAAAATGGATCAAAAAACGGATTGAATGGGTCATTAAACGGACTGTAAAATGAATAAGGGTTGAAGGCTGAGAAACCTACACCGATCCCAATACTGAATGGCCTAAATGGATTGACAAAATAGGAATAAGAAGGACTCCAGTAATTGAACGGAGTATATCGGTAACCGTATCCTAAATAGGGACTATTAAATAAACCATCTGAAAGACCTTGCTGATAAGCCGATTGATATAAATTAGGATTTACGCGCGTAATCGACTCTTGAGCTAAACCCTCCTCCTCTTCAATCACCTCCACATCGGATTCCTCTAAATCTTGAAAATCAAGGTATTTCTTTTGTTTAGCCGCTTTTGCAGCCTGAACTTTCGCTATTTGAACAGAACGATTCGCCTCATCATATAAATCATCTGAAGCGTAAGAACTGGTATTTACATTCACGCAGCTGGAAAGGATTCCAAATCCTACAAGCAATAAATAAGCAAAGGATTGATTTTTCATGGTTTTTAGCGGATGATGTCAATTAAAAGCCTAACAAAACGTATCTTTGCAACGTTCCATTTTACTAATGTAAAGTAAACGAAAAAAGGAACACTACATTACGATTTTAACATTTTTTATGAGTAAATCCCTACCAAGCCGCGCAGACAATTATTCTGAATGGTATAACGAATTAGTGAAGAGAGCAGATTTAGCGGAAAATTCCGCTGTCAGAGGCTGTATGATCATTAAACCTTATGGCTATTCCATTTGGGAAAAGATGCAACGCGCTTTGGATGATATGTTCAAGGAGACAGGCCATACGAATGCCTATTTCCCTCTTTTCATCCCTAAATCATTCCTTTCGAAGGAGGCGTCTCACGTTGAGGGTTTTGCCAAAGAATGTGCGGTAGTAACCCACTACCGTTTAAAAAATGATCCCAATGGTGGCGGCGTGATCGTCGATCCAGATGCAAAATTAGAAGAAGAATTAATTGTAAGACCGACGTCGGAAACGGTGATTTGGTCGTCCTATAAAAACTGGATTCAATCCTACCGTGATTTGCCTTTATTGATTAATCAATGGGCGAATGTGGTGCGTTGGGAGATGCGTACGCGTTTATTCTTGCGTACAGCTGAGTTCCTGTGGCAAGAAGGCCACACGGCACATGCGACGAAAAAAGAAGCGATCGAAGAGACGGAGCAGATGTTAGAGGTATATGCTGATTTTGCAGAAAACTTCATGGCGATGCCGGTTTTGAAAGGAATTAAAACAGCGAACGAGCGTTTTGCTGGTGCAGATGAAACGTATTGTATCGAAGCGATGATGCAGGATGGAAAGGCGCTTCAAGCAGGTACATCTCACTTTTTAGGCCAAAACTTCGCCAAAGCCTTCGACGTGAAATTCGTTAATAAGGAAAATCAATTAGATTATGTTTGGGGGACATCTTGGGGTGTTTCGACGCGTTTAATGGGTGCCTTAATTATGGCGCACTCGGATGACCAAGGTCTCGTATTGCCTCCGAAATTAGCTCCTATCCAAGTTGTGATCGTACCGATCTACAAAGGGGAAGAGCAATTAGAAAATATCAAAGCACGCATTAATCCATTAGTGAAGGCCTTGAAGAAGCGCGGTGTATCCGTGAAGTTTGACTTCGCAGAGAACCAAAGCCCGGGCTTTAAATTCGCCGAATACGAATTAAAAGGAGTTCCCGTTCGTTTAGCGATCGGAAACCGTGATATGGAAAATGGCACGATCGAATTAGCGCGTCGCGATACACGTGAGAAAACGAGCATGCCGTTTGACGGAATTGAGGATGTGATTGTGGATACGCTGGAAGACATCCAAAAGAACATCTATCAAAAAGCATTCGACTTTAGAGCAGCAAATACCTTCGAGGTGAATAGTTGGGACGAGTTTACCGCTAAAATCGAAAATGGTGGATTCCTTTCTGCGCACTGGGATGGATCGTCTGAGACGGAAGAGAAAATCAAAGAATTAACGAAAGCCACTATCAGATGTATCCCTCTGGATGCAAAAGAAGAAGCTGGAAAATGCATCCTAACAGGAGCACCTTCCAGCCGCCGAGTAATCTTTGCTCGCGCCTACTAGGCCACGATTTTTTTCAACACTTCTAATACCCGATCGATCTCCGTTCGGGTATTATTTTTGCTAAAAGAAAAACGAACCGCCGCACCAGTCGCTGTCGGATTCAAGGCCGATAAAACGTGTGATCCTACCGAAGTACCGCTCGAACAAGCGCTACCGCCTGAAGCAGAAATCTTCTCGATATCTAATTGAAATAAAAGCATGTCGCCATCAGCTACGGACGGGAAACGTACATTTAAAACCGTGTAAAGGCTATTTTCCACATCTCCAGAAGCACCGTTAAACGAGATACCCGGGAACTGCTTTTGTAAACCTTCGATGAAATAGGCTTTCAAGCCTTTGATATAAGACGCGTGCTCTTCCATGGAAGCATAGGCTAATTCTAGCGCTTTAGCGATACCGATCATCCCGTAGACATTCTCTGTGCCTCCGCGCTGGTTACGCTCTTGTGCGCCACCATGCATTAAAGGATGGAACTTAGTTCCTGCTTTTGCATACAAGAATCCAATACCTTTAGGGCCGTGGAATTTGTGAGCCGCACCTACCATGAAATGAACTTTCAAGGCTGAGGCGTCGTGTTTGTAATGGCCCATCGTTTGGACGGTATCCGAATGAAATAAGGCACCGTATTGCTCGCAAAGGTCACCCACCGCGTTCAAATCAAGCAAATTCCCGATCTCATTATTGCCGTGCATTAAACTCACGATCGCCTTCTCCGATGTAGATAATAATTCCTCTAAATGCGCTAAATCAATCGCACCATCTGGATTCACCCGCACTAATTTCAACTCCGCTAAACCTAGCTTCGCCCAGGCCTCCGCTGTGTGTAAGACCGCATGGTGCTCTAAAGGTGAGGTGATAATCACTTTACATCCGCCATGCAAAACAGCCGATTGCAATACCGTATTATCCGCCTCTGTTCCACCAGAGGTAAAGAAAATCTCCGAAGGTGAGGCATTCAATAAGGTCGCGATCGTTTTGCGCGCCTTTTCGACTGCCACTTTCGCTTGGCGACCGTGGGAGTGAATTGACGAGGGATTCGCCGTGAAATGCTCGAAATAGGGCTGCATCTCCGCCCAAACAGCTGGATCCACCGGAGTGGTCGCCGCGTTATCTAGGTAAATAGGTGTTTTGTCTGACATCTAGGCTTTCGCGATCTCTTTGATCACATCTATAATTTGTTGTGCAAGTGTATCTGCTTCGGCCTCTGAAGATGCCTCCGCGTAAATTCGAATGATCGGTTCCGTATTCGATTTGCGCAAATGCACCCAGCGATCTGGGAAATCAATTTTCACACCATCGATCGTATTCACCTGCTCATTCTTATATTTTTCAGCGACCGTCGCTAGAATTAAATCAACGTTTAGGTCGGCAGATAATTCAATTTTGTTTTTGGAAATCACATAAGCCGGATAGCTGGCACGCAATTCAGAGGCTTTGATGCCTTTGTTTGCCAAATGGGTTAGGAACAATCCGATGCCCACTAGGGAATCACGTCCGTAATGTGACTCTGGGAAAATCACGCCTCCGTTTCCTTCGCCACCGATGATTGCATTTACTGCTTTCATCTGGGTCACCACATTCACCTCTCCTACCGCTGCCGCGAAGTATTCGCCGCCGGCTTTGCGCGTCACATCCGCTAAAGCACGCGTAGAAGAAAGATTCGATACGGTATTACCAGGCTTCACGGATAGCACATAATCCGCTACCGCAACCAGTGTATATTCCTCACCAAAAGGCGTTCCATCTTCTGAAATAAAGCAAAGGCGATCCACATCCGGATCCACCACGATTCCTAAATCGTAGTTGCCACCCTTCATTTTGGAAATCATCTCCGTTAAATTCTCCGGAAGTGGTTCTGGATTATGGCCAAAATGACCTGTCGCCTCCCCAAAAATCACGTCCACGTGCTGAACGCCCAAAGCCTTCAACAACATAGGCACCACGATTCCTCCCGTCGAATTCACCGCGTCCACTAAGATACGGAAGTTCGCCTTCGCAATCACCGGCTGATTCACCCAGCTTAAGCCTAACACGTGATCCACGTGCTGCTGTAAGAAACTTGCGTCTTGCGTTAGCTTCCCTAATTTCATCACGTCTGCAAAATCAAAGTCTTGATTTTCTGCGATCGTCAATAAGTCTTTTCCATCCTGATCCGAGATAAACTCTCCGCTGTCATTCAATAATTTTAAGGCATTCCATTGCGCTGGATTGTGGCTAGCGGTGATGATGATACCACCAGCCGCTTTCGTCCAAGGCACCGCTAATTCAACGGTGGGGGTCGTAGAAAGACCGATATCTAAAACATCCCAGCCCAAGCCGATCAAGGTATTCGCCACTAAAGAACTGACCATTTCTCCGGAGATACGCGCATCGCGACCTAACACGATCGAGTTTGAGGGATGTCCTTTTTTCTTTAACCAGGTACCATAAGCTGCCGCAAAAGTAACGACGTCGATCGGACTTAAACCTTCACCGGGTTTTCCACCGATAGTACCACGTATGCCAGAGATTGATTTGATGAGTGCCAAAACAAAAATGAATTAGAATGAATAGATGATCAAAATTAAAGAAAATATCCCTATTTTTCGATGAAAATTTAGCTAAACCTATTTGAAATGACCTCAGAAAGATTGGAGACTCTATTGGCTCGAATCCCAGCCTTGCGCATTGCCGTATTGGGGGATTTCGCAGTAGACTTCTATTTCGACATTCAAACCTCCACCGGGGAATTTTCCATCGAAACCGCTAAAGAAGTGCATCTAGCATCTCAACCGCGTGCCTACTTAGGTGGCGCGGGAAATGTGGCAAAAAATCTGGCTATTTTAGGAGTTCAAGTCTCGGCCTTCGGGGTACGAGGAAACGATCTATTCGGCAGAGAGATGGCCCATCAGATGTCTCTAATGGGCATTGATGCTAGGAATATACTCGAATCGGAAATCGATACGCCCACCTATTCTAAACCGATGCGCCACGATGAGGAACTGAATCGGATTGATTTTGGGACGCGATCTGAGAACTTTCAAGATAAAACAAACGAGTTAATCAATAAGCTACAATCGGCCTCATTCGACTGGATTATTGTAAACGAACAATTCGGCAAGCCGCTTTTGCAGGCAACTCATATTGAATCATTAGACTATCAGGACGCATTAGCTGATCTCCGCTCTTTAGGCAGCTATGCGAAACAGTTACCCTTGAAGGTGAACGAGGCGGAGTTTATCAAAATTCATCAGAAGCCCGCAACGGCAGAAAATATACAAAACTGGGCTAGGTCCCGAAAAAAACCGGTACTTGTGACCTTAGGGGAGAAAGGAATGGTGTTTGCTAGTGAAGAGGAGTTTCATCATCAGCCTGCTTTCCCCGTAATAGGACCTATTGATACGGTGGGAGCTGGAGATATGGTGGTGGCAGGATTTTCTGCGGCAAGGGCCGCGGGGGCTAGTATACAAGAGGCTTGTGAATTTGCTTCTTTGGCCGTACATATCTGTATTCATCAAGTAGGCGAAACGGGGTCTGCGAGCCCGGAAGCCATTAGACAAAAGCATCATGGATATTCAATCGCTTAGATCGGAAATCAAGGAATACACGGAGGGCGCTTTGTTACCCTTTTGGATCCAGCGAACGGTGGACAAAAAGCAGGGCGGGTTTATCACCCATTTTAATGAGTTTGGAGAGGATGCGGGGGATGATGAGAAATCATTGATCGCGATGACTCGATCTGTGTTTACTTATTCGCAGGCGTATCGCCATGGTTTTGGAGGTGAGGTAATGAAAGAAATGGCGGCCCATGGAGTACGGTTTTTACTCGATATGATGTGGGATGAGAAACACAGTGGATTCTACTGGATGGTAAACCGTGCTGGACAGGCAACGAATAAGCAAAAGATAGGATATGGGCATAGTTTTGCCATTTATTCGTTGAGTGAATATACCTTAGCTACTGGAGATCCGGTGGGTTTGGAATATGCGGAGAAGGTTTTTGATTTACTCCAAAAGTATGCAGTGGACACGAATTTTGGCGGTTATTGGGAGTTCTTCTCTGAAGATTGGTCGCTCATGGGACCTGGTGCTCCGGGTGGGGATCGCAAGACCTTAGATGTGCACATGCACTTAATGGAGGCGTTTACGACTTTATATGAGGCGAGCGGGAAGGATATTCACCGCAGAAAATTAAAGGAGTCAATCGATATTTTGATTCAAAAAATTATGGATACGGCCACAGGAACGGGTATTCCGCAGTTTTGGGCAGACTGGAACGTGGCGCCACAGATTAAATTTGATATTGTTTGGGGCTGGGATCGTTTTCAGGATGGAGGCCAAAAAGCCTCCGCTGTCGATAACACTTCTTATGGTCACAACTCGGAATTTGGCTGGTTATTAATGCATGCATTGAAGGTGGGCAAGATTGATGCTACCCCTTATTTAGTCAATATCAAAAAAGCCTTCTACCATTCCATGGAGAATGGAATTGATTGGGAACATGGCGGCGTTTATGTGGAAGGATCGCATAGCGGCGGGCCTACGGATTTGGAGAAGGAGTTTTGGCAACAAGCTGAAATGCTGATTGGAATGTTGGATGCCTATTTATTAACCAAAGACGAGCAATTCCTGAAGGCTTACGAACAGGTGCATCGCTTCGTGTTTGACAAGATGATTAACCGCAATACGGGAGAATGGTGGCCGTTAATGACCCGCGAAGGGGAACCTATCTGGCGTCACATGGCTCATAACTGGAAAATTAATTACCATAACGTTCGTTCAATGATTCTCTCCTATGAGAAGCTAGGCGAAGTAAACCTATTATAATGACAAAAATGAGTCGTCGCGAACTGTTGTTTGCTACCGGTACCGCAGCAGGAGCCGCTTTACTTCCTTCAACGGCATCAGCAGCTAGCAAAGCAACCAAATTCGAGTTCTCTTTAAACATGAGTACGATTATGGGCCAAAAACTTGGCTTCATCAAAGAACTCGAAATTGCCTCCAAAGCTGGATATAAGCATTGTGAAATTTGGGTGCCTACCTTAGAGGCCTACCTAAAATCAGGCGGCACGCTTTTAGAAGCAAAAAAACGCATCCAAGATCTGGGGATTAACATCCAAAACGCTATTGGTTTCGCTCAATGGATTGTGGACGACGAGGCGACTCGCAAGCAAGGTGTGGAACAAATGAAACGTGAAATGGGCATGCTAGCTGAATTAGGCTGCTTCCGCACCGCCGCCCCTCCCATGGGTGCCACAAAAGAGGCAGGACTTGATCTTCGTCGTGCTGCAGAACGCTACCGCACCATCCTGGATGTAGGAACAAGCACCGGAGTAACTCCGCAACTCGAGATGTGGGGACATTCTAAAAACCTCAACCGCGTGGCTGACGTCCTTTTCGTGGCAGCAGAGGCAGGCCAAGCGAACGCCAAACTTTTATTAGACGTATTCCACATATATAAAGGCGAATCCTCCATCGACTGCCTCCACCTAGTGGGCGAGAACTCGATTGATGTCTTCCATGTAAATGATTACGTGACTACCATCAAACCGACCTCCATCACAGACGGCGACCGCATCTACGCAGGCGACGGTGAGGCTCCTATTAAGGAGATCATCAAACGCTTAAAGCCATCTGACAAACCGGTAATTCTGTCGCTGGAACTATTCAATAAAGAACTTTGGGCACAGGATCCACTGAAGGTGGCAAAGACGGGGCTAGAGAAGATGAAGAGCTTGGTTTAGCTATAAAATAAAAAGAGCTCATCTTGCGATGAGCTCTTTTAAAATTCTGTTGACCTACCAGGACTCGAACCTAGAAAACCAGAACCAAAAACTGGTGTGTTACCATTACACCATAGGTCAATTCCAAAATCTGATGCAAAAGTAAGGGCTTAGGCCCAAATTATCAAACGTTACCGGAAAAATAATTGAATTATTTCCCCCGTTTTTTGCTTAAGCGCTCAAAATCAGCACTTCAAATTCGATTATTCAAATTCAATTGAAGATACAACCGCCTCCGCATGAATCTTGCGAACAAGACCTTGTAATACTTTACCTGGTCCACACTCGATAAATTCAGTTGCGCCTGCAGACACCATTGCCTCCACCGACTGTGTCCAACGAACGGCACCAGTTAATTGAGAGATCAAATTCGCTTTGATTTCGGCTGGATCTTGTGAAGGCTTTGCATTCACGTTTTGGAAGATAGGACAAATAGGACGAACGATTTCGGTCGCTTCGATGGCCGCTGCTAATTCGACGCGAGCGGGCTCCATGAAGGGTGAGTGGAATGCACCGCCTACGGGAAGTGGCAATACACGCTTCGCTCCTGCTTCTTTTAATTGAGCACCTACCGCTTCGATTCCTTCTACTGAACCAGAAATCACCACTTGACCTGGGCAGTTAAAGTTCGCCGCTACGACTGATGGACCGTAAGCCTTGCAAATATCCTCTATTGTTGCATCTGGCAAACCTAAAACGGCAGCCATCGTGCTTGGCTCGATTTCGCAAGCCTCTTGCATCGCCAAGGCACGCTTATATACTAAACGTAATCCATCTTGCCAGCTTAGACCTCCTGCCGCTACTAGAGCAGAAAATTCGCCTAAGGAATGACCTGCTACCATAGAGGGAGCGAAGTCTTTGCCTAATTTGGCAATCAAAATAGAATGCAAATAAATCGCAGGCTGCGTCACTTTCGTTTGCTTTAATTCTTCGTCCGTTCCCTCGAACATCACGGAAGATAAGGAGAAACCTAAAATGGCATCTGCCTCATCGATGATTTGCTTAGCGACTGGAAAATTCGTGTATAAATCCTTCGCCATACCCGGAAACTGAGAACCTTGACCTGGGAAAATATATGCTTTCATAGAAGTAATTTTGTGATTAATTTTTTACAAAGATAGGCCAAATGCCCTAAATGGCACAATCGTCCACCGATTTACCCCAAAATAATCGATTCTTCGCCACCCAATCATAGCCTTTATCCAAGAGACTAGCAGGCAAAATAAACACTACACGCAGGGGCTGAAAATACCAATGGGAAAATGCTAAAATACGAGATAAGGCATCTGACTTCACATAGACCTCAGAACCGACTACCCATTTGATACTATCGATCTCCGGTAGCGGAAATTCAGTAAAGGATGTTTCAGGAATAATCTGCAGATCTCCTGAAACCATACGCTTTAAAACCTTCGAGGCAAAGCGACAAAAACGACATCCTCCATCGATCAAAACGATTCCGTGCATCTTAGCGAACTAGTTCTACCCAGCCTTTTAAACTTTTCGTTTGAGCCGTTTTATCAAATAAATCGAAGACTACATCACAAGTATAGAAGTAAGACGATGCTGCCATCTGAACGCCATTCGAATTCGTTCCATTCCAACCAAAACCAGCTAAAGGTCCCGAGTATTGGTAAATCAACTGACCGTTGCGATCTACGATCTTCGCATTCACATTTGTCACGAAGCGAGGGCAGCGCATTGGTTTGAAGGTATCATTCAGGCCGTCACCATTTGGACTAAATAAATTAGGTAAATCAAAAGAAGCACAGTTCTCTACACAAATCTTCGTACTAGGTGCACTCTCCTTACCTAAGGCACTGACAGCCGTCACGTAATAACATCCGCGATACGAATTCGGTAAGATGTGTGAAAAGTTCAAGGTAGATGTGGTAGCTAATAAGGTATAGGGAGACGAGGAGTCTTTGGCATAATAAATCTTATAGGAAACAATGTCCGGATCGCATACACCTGATACCGTAGCCGTCCAATTCAACTGATTCGTGAAGCTCGTAAACGAACAATCAGCCTTCGCATCTAAGGAGGCACAATCTACCGTATATACCTGAAGCGAAGGAGGACAAGGGAATAAGTCAGACTGTGGAATGCCACAGATAATTTGAGACTTATTAATCAGCTCCATCGCCGGCAAACCAGTCCCATAAGAGCCTAGCGTTTCTACGTAATAACAATACGAGGAATCAGTCTTCATCGAAATCGTAAACGTCCCATCCGCCCCGTAGCTATCCACTCCCGTATCGATAAACTTAAACGTAGCAGCCGTCGTCACTGGAACATCCGCGATGCGGTTAAAATTACCTGAACCACGTGGCGTTTCCCGATACACCCGATGGGTTCTGAACTCATTTGTCCACGGCACAGTGGCTGACCAAGCTAATTTAACTGATGCAATAGCTACCTGAGAGCTCAAACTCACATTTGATGCTGGTGTTGGTGCTTCTAATAAGGTTCGAACCCCATTTAAGGTATAATAAAAATCGGTCCGGTAACGGTAAGTCAAAGCCGTCGTATTCAAACCGGTATCCGTATAAGACGTATCATTCACTGCTATGCGAATCGAAGCACTAATAGGTGAACCAATGGCACCAAAAGCCCCCGTTCCCACAGCCCGCATTAACTGATAGCTATACGGACCTGGATATTGCAAGGTATCTAATTTCACCGGACGGGTCCAACGTACGAGGTTCTCCCCTGCCGTCGTACTCGTCTTCAAAACAGATACATTCGTCATAATCGGCGAAGCACTCGCGATTAAATAACAAGCGGCATTCGACATCGGGCTGAAATCATCTACCCCTTTCGAATTCGTGAAAGCCACCACCAATATATACGAGTAATTGGTATTTTTTACGATGGCATTATCGGTATACGTAGTCGCCGTAATAGGCAATCTAGCTAATTCTGTATAACCTGTTTGCGTCATACCCGTGGTACAAGTCGCATTCGTCACCGCATCGCAAGCACCTTGCTTTCTATAAAGAATTAAGCTAGCATTCGGAAGTGAACAAGCATAGGAAGTCCACCTTAAAGCAATCTGAGTTCCTATTCCGGCAGTGGCCGTCACGTTTTTTACTGCTGGAGCCAGCACTCGTATTTTCCAAATCTTGCTGTCCACCAGATTACTCACCCCTGAATTTGTGACTGGAGGAAAATCCTCTGCCTTAAAGAACACATCATAGTCTTCCTTCCGAATGTGCACACAATCCGTTTGCCAATTAAAGGTACCTACAGCATTCAAACTGGTTTGGCGAGGGGCTGACGTAAACGTGGCATTCGGTGGTTTAACGGCGTACGTCGTATCGATTGCATACACATTACCAGTACTCGAAATGGTAATCGGATCTATACGACCCGTTTTTGACACTTGATCGATAGCCGTAATGAGCTGATTGATACGAGTCCCCGCCTGAACACAGACATCCGCAGGTACCGTTAAAATAGGTCCTCGGTTATCTAAATCCTTTACCTCGATCTGCATATCTCTGACAGTTTCCGATATCTTCACGCCATTTCGCCACTCTTCCACGATGAAGGCGCAATTGTACATGCCTACTTCTTGTGGAGATCTCCAGACTAAATCACCTGTTTTCGCATTAATGGTGAAAGAAGACGGCGTGGCAGATACTTCATTCGGCTGCTTGAAATTAGGAGCAATTAAACCTCTACCGGCTGGATCACACGTCAACTCAGCACCCGTTCTAGATACAGATAAGCGGTAGGCCAAAGAATCCCCTTCTGCGTCCACGGCGTTCGAATTGTGAATAAAAGGTTGTCCTACTACGGCTGTTAAATCAACTGCGGGATTTAACAGAACTGGTGTTGAATTTAGGCCTAGACCTGCATTGATAGAAAAGATAGTTTCCACATAAAAAGGCACATCGACAGATCGGGTGATATTTAAAACGCCATCATTCCGATTAGGAACAGCGACAGAGACCTTATAAAAAAGAGACGCGGCGGGATAGGTATATTGAATCTTGTAGACGTTTTTCATGGTCCCGTTCCCTAGGTTAATGGGATAACCCGCAGAACGCTTAGCTGACAAAATAGTGGATCCATCGCCAAAACAGAAGTTGACCGCATTTTGCTCCACATTCGCTCGGTTGTTTTCCGTATAGGTGGTGAGTGTAAACTCGAAGGTTAATGTTTTATCCGAAACCCGTTTTACCGTGATCTCGCCGCCCTTTAAATGGGTTGCCTGCGCCACGAAACTAAAACCGCACAGAAACAGGAAATAGAGGCTTATTCTTTTGTAAAACATAAAACATTTTTGATTAGCTGTAAGTTAAGAAGGCAATTCGTTTTTTTCAAAAAAAATGGATTTTTTACGTTTTAAATTTGATAGAGCGGCGATTCGATTGTAGTTTTGGTAGCTAAAAAAAATCGAACCTGTTCGTTTATTTTTATTTCCTCTTAACAAATACATTTATTTATGGCTTGGTTAGCAAAATCACTTAATTCATCTCTCGGGAAAAAGCTC
>JBJOIV010000022.1:0-25213 GCA_046046955.1 Bacteroidota bacterium
CTCGCAATCAAAACCGTGATGACAAGTCGAGCCCTAGCGGAACCTGTCGTATTCGTTGCCGTCACCCAATATTCCGTTAATGGAATCGCCTTAGTAGGAGTCCCGGAAATGATGCCAGTTAAAGGGTTCATTTGCAGGCCATCAGGTAATACTTTGTCAATCGTGTAGCTATCCACTTTCCCCATTACGCTTGGATTTAATGGACTGATCTTGACTTCTTCCTCGTAAATAACCGGCGTATTGTATTTTAAATTTTTCGGAGGGGCAATCAGAACTTCGAGGTCCAAAGGCGCAGACGTCGACCCTGTCGAGTTAGATGCCGTCACGACATATCGAATCAAACCAGTAAACACGGTCGGTTTGCCAGTGATTTCTCCCGTTGCTGTATTAAAGGTTAGACCGAGTGGTAGCGCTTTGTCGATGGTAAACGCAGTGGCCAAACCGCTATAAGTAGGTCTGATCGGAGCTAGCGTACTATCTTGAATAAGACGGGACGGACTGAAATAAGCCAAATTAGACGGTGGCGCAATCACCACAGAAATATCAATACTCGCCGTGGTAGATCCCGTGCTGTTTCTAGCCGTAATGACATAAGTAGTCATCGAACTCAAGGCCGAAGGAGTCCCACTAATCACTCCGGTAGTGGAGTTGAAATTTAGACCTGCTGGAAGCGTGCGGTCGATGGAGTAAGTCGCTACCATCCCTGAAACAGATGGGGCGATATTGGGAATGAGGAAGTTTTGGTATAAAACCTTAGGCGTCGGATACACTAAATTACGTGGTCTAGCAATCAAAACCGTGATCACTACATTCGTAGAGGTCGACCCCGTGCTGTTCGTCGCCGTTACCACATAGGTCGCAGTAGGCTTAGCTAAAGTAGGAGTTCCAAAAATTCTCCCCGTCGACGTATCCAAAATCAATCCCGCCGGCAAGCTTGGACTAACCGCATAAGATGCGACTGCACCCGTCACATTCGGATCGAGTGGCGTAATATCAATTCCCTCCTCGTACACCTGAGGAGTCGCATACGACAATCCAGAGGGAGCCGGAATCAAGACGGTAATAGGCAGCGCATACGAACTTGCCCCTGCCACGTTAGTAGCCGTAATGGTAAAAATCGTTCTCGGTATCGCCTGAGTAGGAGTCCCTGAAATCTCTCCCGTGCTTGTATTAAAATTAAGCCCGGTAGGCAATGCTTTGTCAATCGAATAAGACGCCACAAAACCCGTCACCGTGGGTGTCAACGTGCTTATCGCCGTACCAGTAAAATAAGTAGGCGGATTCACATAGGTTAAGTTCGTAGGCGGTGGAATGGTCACCGTGATATCCAAGGTAGTTGAACTCGAATTCGTCGAGTTTGTTCCTGTAACAGTATAGGTCGTTCTAGGCGACTGAACCGTAGCTGCACCGGAGATAATTCCCGTGCTTGAGTCGAAATTCAGACCGGTAGGCAATCCTGGACTAATGCTATACGTATTCACCACGGTCCCGTATTTGTTTGGACTTAAAGGCGTTATGGCTACGGTCTCATAAAACACGTTCGGTGTTGTATACGTGATTTGCGGGCGGGCGATGAGGACGGTGATGTTCGTGGTGGCTGTCGTGAATCCCGTAGTATTTCGTACTGTGATGGTATAATTTGTACTTGGAGTCGCTAAAGTGGGAGTCCCTGTAATTTGACCCGAATTCGGATTAAAGTTTAATCCAGCTGGGAGTGTGGGGAAAATTTCGAAAAGATCTGTAATTCCAGTTACGCTAGGATCAATAGAGGAGATAGGAACTCGTTCTTCAAAAAGTAAAGGACTCGCATAGCTCAAGTTACTTGGTGCTGCAATTTTGACGCCGATAGTGATGGGTGCAGTGACAAAATCTGTTGAGTTGCTGGCTCGAATGATGTAGACCGTATTAGGGCTGGCTTGCGTAGGTGTTCCTGTAATTTCTCCTGTTGTGGGGTTTATATTCAGCCCCGCAGGTAAACTAGCCGCAGTAAATGTGATTTCTGTACCCGAGATACTCGGCGTTATTCCCGTTATAGGTACTCCTTGCGTGAATTCGTGTGGAGATGAATAACTAAAGCCACTTGGAGGAGGAATAACAACTCGAATGCTCGTAGTGTAAATAATGGAGGCTGTACTGTTAGCAGCAGTTATCGTATAAATAACAGGTGGACTTAATACCGATGGGAATCCCTTTATTTCGCCAGTCGTTCCGTCAAAAACAAGTGCACCTGGCAAGGTTGGGCTAATGGTATAACTTGAAACTGTTCCCGTTATGGTAGTGGGAGGAATAGGCGTGAATGGCGTATTTAGATACAGGGTAATCGGATTTGGGTACGTTAAATTGGTGGGCGGAGGAATGACCACATCAAATGAGATGGTTTGAGTGAAATCTCCATTCGCATTTGAACCCTTGATGACGTATGAATTAAAGCCAGTAGTCTGCGTAGGTGTACCTGAAATGGTACCGGTATTAGGATCTAAACTAAGTCCACCTGGCAACGCAGTGATAGGGGTATAGGTTGTTACAACCCCTCCTGTAGGTGCTCTGACAGGTAATATTGGTGTTATGGGAGCACCTGTGTTAAAACGATTTGGTACGGTATAGATAAAATTAGGTCGAGCAATAATTACCGCGATATCAATGTTTGAATCCGTAAAACTTGTCGAGTTAGATGCCCTAATTGTATACCTTGTCGTCGGACTAGGCACTTGTGGCGTTCCTGAGATTTCCCCAGTTGAAGCATCAAGGCTCAAACCACTGGGTAAAGTAGATCCAGGAGCCATGCTGAAAGTCACCCCATTACCTGAAACGGTAGGCCGAAATGGCGTAATGGGGGTATACTGCGTAAACGTATAGCTGGAGGTTTGGAAACTTAGACCCGAAGGCGGAGGGATAACTACCGTAAATACGACGGTAGCCGTCGTCGCACCCTGACTATTTCTTCCTTCGACAACAACGGTTACTGGATTTGAATTTAAGCTGGTAGGAATTCCTAATATATCTCCTGTGTAAGGATCGATTGATATTCCCGGAGGCAGGGTTCCACTAATTATACTGAAGGTCTCAAAATAACCAATTGAACTAGCAATCGGAACCAGATTTTGTTGATTGACAATGAGTTTATTAGGCGTATTATAGCTAAGAAATTCAGGTGCTGCTAAATTGATTTGAACAGTAGCAGTGTAATTATTAGAGACGCAGCCTGTTTCTGTGTTTTTAACACTAACAATAAAACTAAATCTATCTCTTTGCCCAAAGGGAATATTTACAGTCAAAGAGCTTCCTCCCATCTGCTTATCCGTGATGGTTTGAAAACCATTCATATTGATGGCAATTGCGGAAAATCTTGATGGGTTATTGGATGTAGAAGTATAAGGGATTTCAAATGATCTATTATTTGATGTAATATCCGGAATAGCCCCAAAAGTTATAGTAGGTAAAGGATTAACGACAATGGTAATCGGATTACTAGCAGAACTTGTAATGCCTCCCACCGTTGATTTAGCTGTATAAACGCCAGCTTCAGAAACAGTAATTGTTTGACCTGTTGATCCAAGAAGTACATTGTCTTTGTACCAGGTGATATTCCCACTAAGATTGGAAGTTAAAGTAGTTGAACTTCCTTGGCAGATGGCTTCAGTTCCTTTGTTTTCCCACAATTCAAAAGTTAGGATGCCGTTGTTGTTGGAATCTCCATCTGTAAAATTGTATTTAGAACCGCCTGCCCATAAACCAATATAATATTCGTAAGCATGATCTATCGCGTTGTAACCAACAGGATAGTTTGGGGTGGGCGGACATGCTCCCATTAATTTCCAGGTTGCCTCCGTACAGGTAGAATTCAAAACAGGTGAATCAGTTCCAATTGGATTAGCAATATTGGAATTATAATAAGCTGCATCCATATAGAGTGCTGTGGAGGCTATATTTGTCCCGTAAGTTCCTCTTACTCTTAGTTTATAATAATAACCTGCGACTGTTGAAGAGGATATTTGGCTAGATGTGCCAAAATTCGATCTCATGTTTTTCGGATCTTCACCTCTTTTAAACCATTTAGAGTCATCACTATTACCTGATATCATAGGCGCCGGACTCACGGATTGAGCTCGGGTTATAAATTGGAGGCACAGGAATAAGAAGAGAAATAATTTTCTCATGTATGATGAAGAACAGATATCCTTTAAAATTAGGGAAAATAAATGGTTTTTGATTTATTTCCCCTTCCAATAATTCGCTAGCGCAGAACCATTAATGTTCATGACAGGGCCAAAAATCGCAGCCGGTAAACCTAGCGTACCCACCTTACCCATGGCCATGGCGAGGCCAGAGGCGAGACCCGCGTTTTGTAGACCAACTTCTATGGCAATCGTCCGACAATCTTGTTCTGGTAAACCACTTACCCGTCCGCCCCAATAACCTAAAATAAAGCCAATGACATTGTGCATTAAGCAGGCGATCACGAGAAAGGGGCCTACGGCTAATAGGGCATCTCTGCCATTTGCCGTAATGATCACGACGATAGCGCCTACGCTCCACATGGAAATAGTGGGTAAGGCTTTTTCAAACCATTGAAAACGGGAGCCTATTAATTGATTGTAAAATACACCGGCAGCAATGGGGATGATGATCAGTTTGCTTATTTCCCAAACCATCGCCATCAAATCAATCTCGATTAACTGCCCTGCTAAATTTTTCATTAGCAGTGGCGTTAACAAGGGAGCTATAAAGGTAGCTATGGAAGTTAGCGTGAGGGATAAAGCTACATTGGCTTTGGCCAAATAAGACATCACATTCGAGGCTAAACCACAGGGCATGCAACCTACTAGAATGATGCCTGCCGCAATTTCAGAGGGAAAATCAAACAACTTTGTAAGTCCCCAACCGACGAATGGCATAATGGTAAATTGAAAGAAGACGCCTAAAACCACCGCCTTAGGAGAGCGAAGCACTTCTGCAAAATCGCTAATTTTCATCGTAGAGCCCATCCCGAACATGATGACCTGCAATAGGGGAATGATCAATGCCTTGAATTTAAAATCACCAATACCTAAGAAGGGATCAGGGAAAATTAACGTAACTAGAACGGCAGCAATGATACTTAAGGAGAATTTAAGTCCTTTCATTTTATGGTTTTTGCTGTCAATTTAAGAAAAATTAGTTATTCAACATTCCCTTTGTGACCCAAGCTTGAATTTGACTTATTTCGCAGCTTCCTAACTTCGAAGTAGCGGAAGGCATGGGTTTGTATCCAACTGCGTGTGTAATGGACCCTACTAATCGTCCATTAGCCGCCTGCACTTTCACGACAGCATAAGTCGAAAGATCAATTCCTGCTGAAGGACTCGCTGCACTATGGCAACCTACGCAATAGGTTTTAAGAACCGGTGCAACAGTCGCACTATAGGTGACATTAACGGTGTCGCAATTAGCTGTATTTGAACAAGAATTGTTTTTTGCCCCTTGTTGCATCCATTTTAACAAGGTGGTTTTTTGCGTTGCTGACCAAGGTGCTTTCGGAGGCATATACCCATTAACGACACTTTTATAAAGCGAGCTTCCAGTCGGATTCGTGGCAGAACTGTAGGCTCTAATGTGTGCATAATCCGTTAAAATAACCCCGTCCTTGTGGCTGATTGCATCATGGCAGCCACTCATCGCGCAATTTGAGGTGATTAATGGAAGTATGGTTTGTTGAAAATAGACGGTATCAGGACTACAAGTCGCTACTACCGAGGTACTAGGGTTCGTTACCGTGCCGGCATTCGTGTCTGTTACACTCGAGCTAGGAGATGGCAAGTTCTTATCATTGAGACAAGAAAAGGCCAAAAGTAATAGCGCGAAAATCCCAAGTCTTTTCATTTTTTCGTGTAGTTCATTTTAGATGAAACCTTAATCACCTCGGCGATTTTGGCGAAAACGATTTTGGGAATATCCACTTTATAGTCGACTAAGCGCACTTCGAACTGACAAGTTAATGCAAGCGTAGAACCAGTCGAAACAATAGTCCCTTTTAATTCGATAGGACGTGTCACACCATGAATAGTCGCAGAACCAGAAGCAGAAATGGGATAAGTACCCGCCTTCGTTAAATCGACATCTTCCTTGATTTTACCTTTGAAAGTAGCGGAAGGGAATTTTTCACTTTCCAAATAATTCTCATTAAAATGCTCCTGCATTAATTTATTTGGGAACACAAAACTGGTGATGCGCATTTGGACCGCTACCTCGTTCGTTGCCGTGTTGATGATGCTGCTCACGGATTTGTTTACGGCATCGATATCCTCCATGGGAGTCTTCGAAAAGAAAGAAACCTCACCATTCGTGGTGATAAAAAGCTGTGCCTTGGATTGAAATCCAATGAATAGTAGGGCTAAAAGGAGTAATTTTCTCATATTATTTTTTCTTAGGTTCTAAACTGAAAGTTCGGGCGATGTTAAAGCCATAAAAGATGTCGCCGGCACCCCAGGTTCCTGTGGTTTGGCCTATAAAATGTTTTTCGGTCATGCCTCGCGAGTTGGTCATGTGAAACTGAAAGACGTGTCCACCCGTTTCGATATCCACACCCACTGAAAAGGAATCCTGGAAGGGATAAGCTGTACCCGCGCCTTCTTCGTAATCTTCTTTATCAACGAGATTTTTATAATATTCTGCCGATATACTGAAGCGGTTCGTCAATTTATAACGACCACCTACGCCCATCGAAAGCAGGTTATTATCTAAATATATAGACTCCGATTTATTGTTGTGGAGCACAGTAGGCATGATTTGAAGAGATAATTTATCGGAGAACTTTCTAGCGATAAGTACTTGCCCAAAATAGGATTGTCTCTGCAGGTTATTCTCGTAGCGCATCACATTGCCGATCGATGTCGTATAACCGGTAGGCATGGTGTTCGTGGCCATTCCTCCGTAAAGCGTTGCAGTCACCGGCATTTTATTCGATTGAGCGAGCACTTTGTATTTTCCATACAGGTCATAGGTCTTCTCGATAGTCGAACGACCAGCCCCAAGTAGAATTCGATCAGTTAAGGAATATTCAACCCCTAGACGGATTTTGGCCTCATCTAAACCGAAAAAATTGTCAATAAATCCTGAATTTACGGAGCCAAAACGGTGTGAAATCCAGAAGTTCAAATGCTGCTTCGCCAGTGTTTCCACTGTTTGACCATTAATCAAACGGGTCCCTTTAAAAGTGGCCTGCGTGAAAGTAGTCTTTTTTGCATCCTCTTTCTCCAGCATGGCTAATAAGTCATCCTGAGCGAAAAGGGGCGAACTGATGAAAAGAAAGAATAGTAGCTTTTTCATTAGGCGTAAATTCTTAGGCTAGTGCCTGTTAATGTGGTTTTATAAGCTTGGATTCCTCGGCTACCGTTTGCATTTGTGCCTGCACCGGTAATTGAAAAAGTAGCGCCGTGCTGGGTGCAATAAAAACCACCACCGCTATAAATAACATTGGCCTTGTTCTCATGCGAGCAAACTTGCGTAACAGCCGCGAATGCGGTGGCCGAAACACGGGCGATGACGATTCCATTCGCAATCACATAGTTTCCAGTTGTATTCAATTTTGAGTAAGTGGCATTGCTTAAATCCAAGGTAAAATCGACGCTGGAGGCCGGAGAAACCGATTCGTTTTTGCAGGAACTTAAAGTGGAGGCACCGCAATAAACGGCTAGAAGAGCGGCTCCTTTCAAGCCCATAGACTTTAAGAACTCGTGGCGTTTGATTTTATTTTCCATTTTATAGAGGGTTTAATGTTGGCAATTTAAGATTTTAAACGCGCTAAGTAAATGATTATTATCATCTATCGATGAACGATGCAATGAAAATGATGAACGGGCAGATAGGGGAGATGAAGGTAAATGGTTATATTTGAAGATAATTCAGAACAAATGCTAGAAAATTTCCTACTTCGGTACGCACTTAATTTACTCTTTACCTTTATCGTGGTGCGTTTTATTTACTATCCGAAATACCGCAATAACGACTTCGTATTTACTTTTTTCTTGTTTAATACGATTTTATTTGTGCTGTGTTATTTGCTCGCGGAGGCAGATTTGAAGTTTGGATTTGCCTTTGGTTTATTTGCCTTGTTTTCCATGTTTCGCTACCGGACGGTCACCGTTCCGATCGGTGAAATGGGTTACTTTTTCTTAGTTGTGACCCTTGGAATTATTAATTCTTTAGCCTCTTTAGTGAATCTGGAGATGCTTTTAGTGGCGAATTCGGTCCTAGTGGCGATGACTTTTTTACTGGGTCGCACCTTGTCTTTAACACATGAGAATTACCAAACCCTAAACTACGAGAACCTGGGATTAATTAAACCCGCTGAGCGAGCAGAACTATTGAAAGATTTAGCGGATCGCACGGGCTATCCTATTCACAAAGTGCAGGTGGTGAAAGTGGATTATCAGCGGGGAATTGCACAATTAAAGGTGTATTATTTTTCCAAAGAAAACGAGTCCGCTCCGCTCGACCTAGATGCATAAGTTTCTTTTTCTCTTATTTCCCCTCTATGTTTTCGCCCAAAAAGATACCTTACAAGAGGTTCGGGTAGAGGGTATTCGTTCTGAATTGACGAGTGACCCGACGAAGAAAGTCTACCAGGTAGGGGCTAATTTGACGAATGTAGGAGGTAATCTTTTTGATGTGCTGAGTAATATCCCCTCCATTTATATGACCAGTGATGGGAATGTGAATTACCGGGGTAACCAAAATTTGACCATTTATTTTGATGGCAAACCTGCGGGAATTTCCAGTTCTTCTCGCGCAAATGCCCTCAGTCTCTATCCTGCTGATCAAATTGATCGCATCGAAATTATTTCGAATCCCGGGGCCAAATATTCAGCCGAAGGAAGCGCTGGGATTTTGAATATCATTTTGAAAAAAGGGACGAAAACAGAATCGCTCCGGATCAATTCGAATATGGGCACGAATGATAAATATGCCTTTTCTTCAACGTATACGAAGGGGTTTAAGCGTTGGACGCATTTGGTGGATGTGAATCTACGCCAAAACATCCGCAACAATTACCAATACCTCTACCGGGAAAATTCCAGTGCCTACGGTGCTGCGCTAATCACACAAACTACGAATGAAGTGAATCGGGATTATAATCAATCCATTCGACTAAATTCGATCTATAATTTCAGCAAAGATCGCTCACTCGGAATATCGTTTATCGGTCGACTTTCTTCGGATCATAATTCGGAAATTCGCTATAATACAAGCGAATTTGTTTACGCCGCAGATCGATTGTATGCCCGGGATGCAGATAAAAAAGGCCGGGATTTTGGCTTTGATTTGAATCTATCTTATAGTCCTAGTGCGAATGGGAAAATTGACTTTTTATGGATCCAAAACCAAGGCTCTGACGTGAATTCGTTCTTTCAGCATTATTATTTCGGCGATTTTGAGACCCCTAATCCGAACATTCCGGTTCGTAATGAGCGCTCTTCTGCCAGTAGCGCAAATTCAACCCTCTTATTGCAGGGAGATTGGACGAAGTCATTTGGGAAGCGAGGCATCTTAGAATATGGATTTAAATTCAATTCCCGTTTCTTTGAAAACGACTTTCTGTACGAAAAGCAAAAAGAGGGAATTTATCTCCGCGATGCGAAGCGTTCGAATGGTCTGGTTTATCGAGAGCACATTCAAGCCGCCTATGTGTCCTACGCTTATGAAAATAAATATGCGACATTAAACACTGGCCTTCGGGCAGAGGCCACTGAAATCGCGGGCGATATTCAACAGCAATACCTAAATCTGTTTCCTTCTTTCTCGATTGTTCACCCTCTCTCTAAATCATCAAATCTGTCTTTTGCCCTTTCCAGTCGCATCACTCGACCTAGTTATAAGTCCTTGAATCCTTTTATCTCTTTCGCAGATCCGCTGAATTTGAATGCAGGAAACCCGGAATTGAGACCAGAGAAGGCATTTTTGTACGAGCTCACGCATACAAAGGATTATGCATCCCTCTCCATTTCGAACACGGTATTTTATCGTGACATTAGTGGTTTAGTAGGTAGAGTTCGCACTTTTTTAGCCGGTGACACGACCTTAACTCGCTATGAGAATATTGCCAAATCCCGTGCTTGGGGCATCGAGAACCTCAGCACTTGGTCCATCTCAAAAGCCTACAAGGTCACGCTTACTACCTCTCTTTTTCAATCCGATTTGGAAGGATTCATCAATAATACGAACGTTTCTCTGAATCGCTGGAGTTGGAACTCCCGTTTGAACCAGCAATTCAAGTGGAAAAACAATTGGTCAGCTCAGATCTCTGGTATTTTTCAATCCGCCCAAATCAACACCCTGGGCATCATCGAACCCTATTATACGGTTGATCTAGGATTGAAAAAGGATTTTGGAAGACTCTCTCTGAACGCCCGTGTGAACGATGTGTTCAACACCCAGAAAACCATCTATGATTCTCGTCCTTTTGGTCTCATAAGTGACCTCGAACGCAAAAAGGAAACCCGTATTTTCTACATCGGTTTTAGCTACAAGTTCGAGACGAAGAAGATGAAAGAAGCGAGAGAGAGGAGGAGGGTGAACGAAGAAGAAGTTGAATTAGATGATTTTTAATCATCTAATTCAACTTCTTCTTCGTTCAAAGCACAAAGCACAAAGAATAAAGAAGAGTATAGAGTAGAGAGTATAGAGTAGAGATGTCCGGAGTAATTTTAGAGAGTTTTTTTAAATGTAAATCACAAAATTATTGCGCAGCACAATTTTAGATTTACATTTAAAAAGACGAGTTTATTTTGATTTCACCCTACTCTTCTCTGCCTCTAACCCCGTCGCTCTTTCTCGCGCACCCTTGATAGCCATATTGCCAAAACGGTAAGTGAAATTCAATCGTACCACACGGGAATCTTGACGTGGACGAACGACGATATCTAAGTCGCCGTATTTGATAAATACATCCGGGTTAGACGTGTAAAGAACATCTTGCGCGTTTAGGCGGATGACACCCCGTTTGTTCATGACCGTTTTTTGAATCCCTAAATTAAGTGCTCCTCCTGCTCCAAAAATAAAGGCACTCTCCAGACCTCCCGAGAAGTAGTTTCCGCCGATTTCTAAGCGATAAGCTTTGGGCAAGGTAAAGATGTGATTAGAGCTGATGTAAAATTGATTATTGACAGGACTAAGGTTCGCATTTTCTACTTTTCCTGTTAGTTCAGCGCGGTTAAAGTAGATATCGTTATTCGTAGACCACCATTTCGCGATAGGGATCGGCAGGGAGAATCCTAAACTATAATTCGTGCGCTCGGCCATGTTTGCCGTGGTTTGGTAGGATTTTCTAGCCTGTGTATCTTGTTTTAAAATTTCAGTGATCACATTCGTGGTATGGCTATAGCCTAAAATGGTGCTGAATGCGCCCATATAGGTGTGGCTCAATTCGATCGAATTAGTTAGCTGAGGAGTTAACATGGGGTTACCCACTTTGAAGGTATAGTTATCCAAGAAGAAGACGAATGGATTTAAATCGCCATAGCTGGGACGGTCGATGCGTCGGGAATAATTGAAGCCGAGGCTATGATTTTTGGACAAATCATACTGAAAGAAAGCACTCGGGAAAAGTTGCGCATAATCGCGGTGGAAAGTGGAATCTTTCGAATTAGCCGTGTATGCTTCAGATAATCCATCCGCTACGGTCCACTCACCACGCAAACCAATCTGGTAACTAAACTTGCCGATGGCACGTTCCGTATTCAAATACGCGGCGTGAATTTGTTCGGTGTAGACGAAGTGATTGCTTTGGCCTGTCAAAAAAGTAAAGGCAGGATCACCTTCATTTTTTCCCTGGAAGCGTAAATCGTTATCCGTTTTAACATAGGACGATTTCAACCCCGTTCCCCACTTAGATTTCAGAAAAGAAGGTAGCACATAATCCAACTTGAAAGAATATTGGTCCACGAATGATTTTGAGTTATTCAGCAATAAGGAATCCTGTTTCAAAGGACTAAAATCGCCACGCTGAAACTGTGAACGTAAATTGGATCCACTATTTTCTACAAATCGGGCATAATCTAAATCAATCGTTAACTCTCGTCCCGTGGTATCGTAGGTATGTTTGAAATTGAAATTCGCCGCGTAATTATGGCTCGGATTTCCCACATTATTGAATGTGTTCAAGCGAGTCAAAGCCGTTCCAGCACTCGTGTATTGAATGGTCTGATTCAATCCGTCATTTAAAGTATATTGGTTGATGTTTCCAGATGCCAAAACCCCTAAGGTCGTTTTCTTCGAATAATACCAGTCTACGCCACCTTTTAATTGCGTCGTTTGATTCTCATTTTTGAATGCATACCCGTTTTCCCAAACCTCATTCTGTGTTCTAAAATAGCGCGTTAAATAATTGCGCTCTAAGGTAGTTCGGTTGACCACTGATCCATTGCCAAACCAGTTCCAGCCATTCTTTCGGTAATTCAAATTCACCCCGGTACTTTGGCGAGAATAAACTCCCTGGGCTAAAGTCGCATTGGCAGATCCGTTTAAGCCGATATTCGAGTTCTTCTTCAATTTAATATTGATAATTCCACCCGTTCCTGCCGCGTCATAACGGGAGGACGGATTCGCCATAATTTCCAGCTGAGATACCTGGTCTGCGGGTAAATTTTTCAAATAATTCGCTAAGTCCGCCCCACTTAAATAGGAGATTTTTCCATCGATCATAATGGCAGCGCCTGACTTTCCGCGCAATGAAATATTGCCGTCCTTATCTACAATCACACCTGGAGAACGCTCTAATAATTCCATCGTGGTATTTCCCGCCGCCATCGCAGAGTTTTCCACATTCACGATCGTTTTATCCAGCTTTTTTTCGATGAACGGTTTCGTCGCCGTCACTTTCACTTCCGCTAATTCGGTGCTTAAAGGCAATAGGGTAATGATCCCTAAATCGATTTTTGAATCCGCTGTAATCTCCTCTAAGGTGATTTTTATGGGCTTTAATCCAGTAGATTGTAAGGTCAAAGTAAAGCGACCGAGCGGTAGTTTGGAAACTTTCAATTCCCCATTTTCATCCGTATTCATTCCCTTAACTAGGCTAGAATCACTGGTTTTTTTCAATAAAACCGTGGCAAAAGGCAGGGCCTCTTTATTGGTATCTTGAAGACGAAGGTGTAAGGAATTTTGGCCAAAAGCCGTAATTGAACTAACAAGTAATAATAGCAAAAATCTCATCTAGGCAATGTTAATGAAAAACGAAGATGCAATTTCTGATAAAATGGTTGCCTAACGAACAAGTTATTGATAACCGGTTAATTTCCCATTTAAAGCACAAAGAATAAAGCACAAAGCATAAAGTCGGAATCAAAAAAAGGGCCGAAGCCCTTTTTTTGATGGTATAGTAAATTATAAGAGTAGAGATTATAGAGCAAAGAGTAGAGATAAAGCCCCCAGACCATCTCTACTCTCTACTCTATAATCTATACTCTTATTGCGGACGTAATCTAAAAACCATCCCCGGATTCTCTACCCCAATGTACAAGTAGCCATCGCGACCTTGCTCCACGTTGCGCATGCGACCCACGTTGATTAATACTTTTTCTTGCTTCACCACCTTGTTATTCTTCACCTCCACACGGTTCAAATAGTTGAAACGTAGGGATCCGATCATCAAGTTGCCTTTCCAAGCCGGGTATTTATCACCCGTCACAAAAGTCAAACCAGATGGTGCGATAGAAGGGATGAAATAGGAGATGGGTTGTTCCATGCCTTCTTTTTTGGAGATAGCCGAAATCGGTTTTCCATCATAATTAATTCCATAAGTAATCACTGGCCAGCCATAGTTTTTACCTGCCTGAATGATGTTAATCTCATCACCACCACGTGGACCGTGTTCCGTCTCCCAAATATCGCCCGTCCATGGATTTGTCGTTAATCCTTGTGGGTTGCGCTGTCCATAAGAATAAACACTTGAACTCTTAAATGGATTATCCGAAGGAACCGTTCCGTCATCATTCAAACGGTGAATTTTGCCGTTGTCATTATCTAATTTTTGAGGGAATACTTTCTCCATTCCACGCTCTCCTACAGAGAAGAAAAGATGACCTTGCTTATCGAAGGTGATACGAGATCCAAAGTGAAGAGACGTCTTCGTGTACGGCTTCGCCTCAAAGATTTCTTGTGCTTCTACCCAAGCGTTGTCCTTGATTTTACCCCGAACTATCGCTGTTGTATTTACTTTAGAACCATCCTCCATTTTGAATTTCGAGTAGGATAAATAGATCCAGCCATTCTTCTCAAATTGTGGGTGAAGTGCGATATCTAATAAGCCACCTTGTCCTTGCGCATAGACGGCAGGTGTTCCTGTGATGGCTGTTTTGTTGCGTTTTTGGTCTACATGATACAAAACGCCTGCGCGATCTGTGATCAAATAATCATTCGAAGGCAATTGCACAAAACCCCAAGGGCTATCCAAACCGGTTACGATTGTATCTAAAGCGATCGTCATACCCTCCGATTTGAAGATATTCGATGTGGGCTTATTCGCGAATTTGTATTGCTCCACACCGGCTAGGTTTTCGACTATTAAATCGGCTAACTTTTCGATTTCCTTTGGAGTTAACACTTCCTTCCAAGTAGGCATCCCTAAATCCGGATATCCGTGCGTGATGCTATTTAAAATATCGGATTTTTTATCACCGTGCTTCCATTTGCGGTCCACAAAAGCTTCCACTTTTTCGCCGTGGCAAGACGCACAATATTTGGTGTAATTAACCTCTGCGGGCTCTTCAGCAACAGCAGGAGCATTTGTTAACGACATCGTGCTCAAAGCGGCCATCGCAATCAGGCCAATAAAGGATATTTTTTTAATCATAGCTTGGTATTTTTCAGTCACGAAGCTAAAAATTAATTTCTATATTTCTATCTTTAATGCTTACCTCATTCAACATATGAAAAAAATCTTACTCGTTCTCTTATTTGCGTCGCTAACGGTTAGCGCGCAGGTTCCTAGTCCTAAATCGCATTTTGGTTTTTCTATCGGCGATAATTACCATTTAGCTACGTTTACCCAGACGGAGGCTTACCTTAAAAAGGTGGCCGCATCGTCTAATCGGGTGAAGTTGCAGTCGATTGGAAAGACGGAAGAAGGCAGAAATCAGTACATGGTGATTGTTTCGGATCCGTCGAATATTCGAAATCTAGCGAGGTACAAGGCCATTTCGCAGCGTTTGGCTCGTGCGGAAGGTCTGAGTGAGGTGGAGGCGAAGGCTTTGGCCAAAGAAGGAAAAGCCATCGTCTGGATCGACGGCGGATTACACGCTACAGAAACAGTGGGGATTCACCAGTGGATCGAGTCCATCTATCAATTCACCACCCGAAACGACGAGGAAACAAAACGCATCCTCCAAAACACGATCATCTTATTCGTTCACGCAAATCCAGATGGCCAAGAATTGGTTTCGAACTGGTACATGCGCAAGGCAGACACGTTGAAACGTTCGACAGATAATTTGCCACGCTTGTATGAAAAATACATCGGGCACGATAATAACCGCGATTTCTATATGATGAACATGAGCGAGTCCACGAATATGGCTCGCCAACAATACATCGAATGGATGCCGCAAATCCTCTATAACCACCACCAAACAGGCCCAGATGGCACCGTGGTAGCAGGACCTCCTTACCGCGATCCTTTCAATTATGTCTATGATCCACTTTTAATAACTGGAATCGACGCATTAGGTGCAGCGATGAGTTCTCGTTTAAACGCAGAAGGAAAGCCAGGCTATACGATGAAATCAGGATCGGTTTATTCGACCTGGTGGAACGGCGGATTGCGTACCACGGCATACTACCACAACATCATTGGTTTATTAACGGAGATCATCGGAGACCCGACACCGGAGAATATTCCTTTGGTTCCTAGCCGTTTAATCCCTAATTCGGCGACTCCATTCCCCATCACGCCGCGCAAATGGTTCTTCAAGAATTCGATTGATTACTCGCTTTCCTTGAACTATGCGGTTTTGAATTATGCGACGCGTTACCGCGAAGAGGTCTTAATGAACATCTACAAGATGGGTAAAAAATCCATCGACTTAGGATCACAAGATTACTGGACGATGTCACCTAATAAGGTGGAGAAATTAGCGGAGATTTCAGGGGGTAACTACAAGAAGAAAGCGGATAGTTTATTTGCTGCGGTCTACAAGAATCCAGCCACCCGTGATGCTAGAGCTTATATCGTGACGGCTGACCAGTCGACTTCGGGTATTGCATTTATCAACATCTTGATTAAAAGTGGTATCCGCGTAGAGAAGGCAACGAAAGCTTTCGAAGTAAATGGAAAAGCCTATCCAGCGGGTTCTTACGTGGTTAAAACAAATCAAGCTTTCCGTCCACACGTAATTGATATGTTTGAACCACAAGATCACCCGAATGACTTCCAATACCCAGGTGGACCTCCCGTGCGTCCTTATGATGCGGCAGGTTGGACGCCAGCTTATACGATGGGGATTCAGTTTGATCGGATTTTAGAAGAGGTAAATGGCCCTTTCGAAACGGTGCCTTATGGGGAGCTACAAAAAGCGAAACCAGCCTTTGTAACCGGGTCCTATTATGCGTTCTCGACATCGGATAATGCCTCGTTTACTCTATTGAATGATTTATTGAAAGCGGGTATCGAGGTATCGAAAAACGCTTCAGCCTTTTATGTGAAACACAGTGCAGCTGCTGCTGATATTCTAGCGAAAGCTTCCGTAAAGACGCAAGCATTAAATACTTTGCCAGCTGATGTTTCTCGTAAAGTAGGAACAAAGCGTGTGGGTCTTTGGGATACTTATGGGGGATCAATGCCCTCAGGATGGTTACGTTGGATTCTTGAGCAACATCATTTCGATTTCAAATTAGTGTTCGCGAAGGAGATCGACAAAGGCAACTTACGTTCGAAATTCGATGTGTTGATTTTTGTCAAAGGAGCCATTCCAGGCTTGAAAGCAGAGCCAGCAAACGAGTGGGACGAAAAAGATCCAGTAGAGGCAGATATTCCAGCCGAATTCCACGAGACGATGGGTAAAATCACCGCTGCTAAATCAGTTCCAGCTCTTCGTGCTTTCTTAGAAGAGGGAGGAGATATTATTACCTTCGGTTCAAGTGCGAATCTAGCCTATCACTTAAATCTTCCGGTGAAGAATGCCTTAGTGGAGATGGTAGCAGGAAAAGAGCGCAATTTACCAGGTGAGAAATTCTACATTCCAGGTAGTGTAATGCAAGTAACGGTGGATCAAAATTCACCAGCTAACTGGGGAATGGCGGCTAAAGCCGATGTCATTTTTGCAGCTAGTCCAGTTTTTAAATTATCTCCTGAGTCCATCTCGCACGGTACATTAACTCCTTTAGCCTGGTTCGCATCAGAGAAGACCTTACGTAGTGGCTGGGCTTTTGGTCAAGCGTATTTACAAGACGGTGTCGCTGCTTTCAAAGCGAAAGTGGGCAAAGGAAATCTGTATGTATATGGTCCAGAAGTAACCTTTAGAGGCCAAACACACAGCACATTCAAAATGGTATTCAATCAATTATATGAAAACAATCGCTAAGATTATTGGGGGTATTTTTATTGCCCTATTTGCTGTTATTCTATTCTTCGCTGAAAGAGATCGTCCCGTGGAGGAATTGATCCCGCTTTATGCGAACAAGGATTCCAAGTTCATGGACATCTTAGGCATGAAGGTACATTATCGTGATGAGGGTGTGGCAACTGATTCGGTGCCTTTGATTTTATTGCATGGTATGTCTTCTTCCTTAAATACCTGGGATAGTGTGGTGATCGACTTGAAACCACACAAGCGTGTGATTAGTTTGGATTTGCCTGGTTTTGGTTTGACAGGACCTTCCCCTGAGAATGCGTATAACTTCCCGTATTACTCGAAGTTTATTGATTCGTTTACGACTCGTTTACAAATCAAACGTTTCATCTTAGTGGGGAATTCCATGGGTGGTGCCATTTCTTGGAACTATGCGCTGCATAATCCAGCACGTTTAGCGAAGATGGTCTTAGTCGATGCCGCAGGATATCCGAAGAAAGGGGAGAGTGGTTCGCTTGGATTCACTATTGCCTCGACACCGGTCATCAATAATTTAATGCTGTATGTGACGCCTAAATCTTTAGTGCGCAAAAGTTTAGAGACGGTTTACTATGATCAATCTCGCGTGACGGATGCACAGGTGGAGCGTTTTCATGACATAGCGATTCGCGAAGGAAATAGAGAAGCAGCCTTGCAGATTTTCAAAGGTTCTTTCCAAGGCAATTCGAAGCGTTTTTTAAACTCCAATGTGGCTCGAATCAAAACAATCAAATCACCTACCTTGATTTTGTGGGGGGATAAAGACAACCTGATCGGGGTGAATAACGTGGAAAACTTCTTGCAGGACATTAAAGGGAGCAAGGCGGAGGTCTATAAAAATGTAGGTCACGTGCCTATGGAAGAGGTGCCAGGAAAGGTGGCGGCGTCTATTTTAGGGTTTGTGAAGTAAATGAAGAAACTCGTTCTCTTGCTTTTATGTTCGTTCTATTTGCCAGCTCAGGAGCTAGGTAGAGGAATTAATTTAGGCAATATGTTCGAGGCACCCAGCGAGACGGCTTGGGGTAATCCATTTAAGGAGGAGTACATCTCCAAAATTGCGGAGCAAGGTTTCAAGCACATTCGCATGCCCATTCGTTGGGATGTGGCGGAACGGACACAGCTCACGGCACCATATACAGTTAATCCTGCCTTTTTAGCGCGAGTGAAATCAGTTGTCGATCTAGCAATTTCGAAGAATTTGTATGTCATAATAAATATGCATCACCACGAGGAAATTTTCACTAATCCTGCAGCTGTTAAACCTCGTTTTTTGAGTCAATGGACACAGATTGCATCGTATTTTAAAGGATACGATGATCATTTATTATTTGAGGTAATGAATGAGCCGCATGATGCCTTGACACCGACCTTATGGAATAGCTATTTTGCGGAGGCTTTGGCAGAAATCAGAAAGACAAATCCGTCCCGAAAGGTGCTGATGGGGACTGCCTCTTATGGTGGATTGTCAGGAGTAAAGGATTTAGTTCCACCAAATGATCCGAATTTAATACTGAGTGTTCATTATTATGACCCGTTCAATTTTACGCATCAAGGAGCAGATTGGGCGGGAAATAAAGATAAATATTTAGGTACTAAATGGGAGAATTTAGCTTGGGAAAGAGAGCAGGTCATTTCGGATTTTGCCTATGCCATTAAATGGTCGAAGGAAAAAAATATCCCGTTGCATGTGGGGGAGTTTGGGGCCTATGATAAAGCGGATATGGAAAGTCGTGCCCGATGGACAACGTATTTAGCTCGGTATTTTGAATCGCAAGGATTGAGCTGGGCGTATTGGGAGTTTTCGGCAGGTTTTGGCATATATGATCCGACTACAAATACCTTCAGGATGCCTTTAGTCAATGCATTATTGAAAAATTCGATGCCTGCTGCTCAGGTATTACCTACGAAAAGTTTATTCGATTTAAATGGTGTAGTAGGTTGGAATTTAAATTTGAATTCAGGGGCAACTGCTACCATGGGTGCGGAAGGGGCAGGTATAAAATTGAATAGAACAAATGCCACAGGGACGGGCTGGCACATTCAATTAGCTCGATCTGGTTTTGCACTTAGTTACAAAAAACGCTACTTAGTAACGATGAAGATCATTGGGGATAAAACGAGCAATATCACCGCTTATGTGGGCCGTTCATCTTCGCCGTACAGTGCTTATAGTTCCTATTATTCGTTGACATTGGAAAACGCTGAGAAGGAGTACACCTTTGCTTTTACCATGAATGAGCCTTTTGATTCTAATGCACGATTGGTGTTTGATTTAGGCTTGAATACGGGAATGATACAGATTAATTCTATTAAAGTAGCTGAAGTCATAGAGGACATTCCGTTGGGGGTACAAGAGTCAAGTGTATGGAAAGTATATCCCAATCCATTTAGGGAAAAATTGCGAATCGAGGCTCCTGGTTCTCATGAAATTCGAATAAGTGATTTACTTGGTCGGATACATCAGGTCACGAAAATGGAAAATGAAATTGAATTGGAAACGCAATCATTGAAAAATGGCTATTATTTGCTCCAAAGCATCGATATAAAAACTGGCGATATGAAATCACAAGTCCTTTTGAAGGAAAATTGATGTAGGACTTTTCAGTAGAAAATCTTATCATTGTATCAATTATAGACAATAAACCTATTTAATCATGAAAAGAATCTGGCAACTCACTTGCCTACTGGGACTTATCGCGTCCAGTACATTTGCACAGACTGACTTTAAGATGGCCGTTCAGGCTAAAATCGAATCAGGAATTATCGAGGGTGATTACAATACCCAGACTGGTATTCAAACTTATTTTGGCGTTCCTTTTGCAAAACCACCGGTAGGTGATTTGCGTTGGAAAGCACCCGTTCCGGCAGACGCTTGGTCTGGGGTTAAGAAAACGAAAGCTTTCGGACCTCGTCCGGTACAAGCGATTGTATTTGGTGATATGGGATCTCGTTCAGCAGGTTTGAGCGAAGATTGTTTATATCTGAACGTGTGGTCGCCAGCTAAAAGAAATACAAAAAATCTTCCGGTTTTAGTCTATTTCTATGGAGGTGGATTGTTCGCGGGAGATGCCTCTGAGCCGCGTTATGATGGCGAAGCGATGTCGAAACAAGGAATTGTGGTCGTGACGGTGAATTACCGTTTAGGTCTTTTCGGTTTCTTCGCACACCCTGAATTATCAGCGGAGGCGTCGTATAAAGCCTCTGGAAACTATGGTTATTTGGACCAAAATTTGGCTTTGAAATGGGTTCAAAAGAACATTGCTGCTTTTGGAGGTGATCCTGCTAAAGTGACCATCGCAGGGGAATCAGCGGGTTCCGCTTCTGTATCTGTCCAAATGGCTTCTCCGCTTTCAAAAGGCTTAATCGCCGGAGCGATTGGAGAAAGTGGTGCGGGTATTAATCCTACGATGGCACCTATGCCTTTAGCACAAGCTGAGAAGGGTGGTGTGGCATTTGCTGAGAAAGCAGGAGCGAAGTCTTTGAAAGATCTTCGTGCCATGTCTACGCGTGAACTATTTGAGATTGCGCAAGAGACGCGTTCAATGGGCTTCCCTACGGTAGTGGATGGTTATTTCTTACCCAAAACCATACCTGAATTATTCAATGCAAAACAGCAATCAATGGTTCCACTTCTTTTAGGCTGGAACTCTGCAGAAATCCCTGGTGGTGCCTTTATGCAAGGAAAGCCCTACACGCATGATAATTATGTGGCTAAGGTAAAAGAAGCGTATCCGGCAGATCACGAAACAGTGTTGAAATTGTATCCATCGGGTTCAGAGGATGTGATCGAGCGTTCGGCTACAGCTTTAGCGGCAGATCGTTTCATTTCTTACAGCACGTGGAAATGGTTTGATTTACATCGCAAGAATTCGAATCAACCTGTTTACCGTTATTTATATTCACGTTTCCGTGCTCCATTAGTAGACAAGTCAGTCGCTTCGGGATTAGCCGGAGGAACTGTGAAAGCAGATCCGAATGCGCCTAAACCTCGTCCGGCAGTAGGTGCTCCTCACGCCTGTGAGATCGAATATTGCATGGGCAACTTGCACTTGATTAAAGATTATGCTTTTACGGCGGATGATTATACAGTGTCTAAAACGATGTTTACGTATTTCGCGAACTTCGTTAAGACGGGAAATCCGAACGGAGGAACTTTGGCAAACTGGCCTGCAGCTGCTCCACAAGATAAGGAACCAGGCGTGATGGTGATCGATGTGGAATCTAAAGCAATTAAAGCGACGGACGATGCCCGTTATGAGTTCTTAGACAAATTCTATAAAAACTAATCAAATGAAAAAATTACTCTTTGGTATTGCTTTCGTAATGGCCTCCATGGGCTTGAAAGCGCAAATTACAACTGGTAAAGACGTGGCTGTTGTGCCTACGGATGCTGGTAAAGTACGTGGATATATTCACAGTGGAATCTATACCTACAAGGGAATTCCTTACGCGGAGGCGGCTCGTTTTGAGGCACCTCACAAGCCTAAACCTTGGGCTGGCGTTCGCTCTTCCATGTCTTATGGTCCGGTTTCGCCTTTAATTGACGAGACAACGCAGATTCAAGATGAATCAGAATTCGTATTCAACCATAACTGGGGATTCACAAATGAGGATTGCCTGCGCATTAACGTGTGGACGCCAGGTATTAATGATGGCAAAAAGCGTCCGGTGATGTTCTGGATTCATGGTGGTGGTTTTACGGCTGGTTCAGCAGTTGAATTGCCCTCGTATGATGGAGAGAATTTGGCCAAAAAAGGGGATGTCGTAGTCGTTTCCATCTCCCACCGTTTGAACATTACAGGGTACTTAGATTTATCCGCTTATGGCGAGAAGTACAAGTATTCTGCAAACAACAGTGTGTTGGATATGCGTGCCGCGTTAGAATGGGTAAAAGAAAACATCGGCTCGTTCGGGGGTGATGCGAAAAACGTAACCATCTTCGGTCAATCTGGCGGAGGCGCAAAAGTAAATACCTTGATGGCGATGCCATCCGCGAAAGGATTATTTAGCAAAGCGATCAACCAAAGTGGATCTTTCCGCTCTGAGATGTTGAACAAAGCAACAACGCAAAGCATCACAGCGGAGGTTTTAAAAGCCTTGAACATCCCTGCAGCGAAAGTGGATAGCTTACAAACGATTCCTTATCCTGTTTTAGCGAATGCGGGTAAGAAAGCATTAGCAGTCGTTGCGGCACAATTAAAAGCAGCGGGGAAACCAGTAGGCGGATTCGGCTTAAGCTGGGGTCCATCAGTAGACGGCGATTTATTGCCTCACCAATTATTCTCGAAAGAAGCTTTTGAATTATCGAAAGACGTTCCTTTGTTAATCGGAACGGTGAAAAACGAATTCATGCCTTCCATCATGACAGGAATGGCTGATGCGACAGCAGAACAAGTGGATGCGTATATCAAAAGAACCTATGGCGACAAAGCGGAGGCATTTAAAGCAGCTGTAAAGAAAGCCTACCCGAATGACACGAAGCCATCTGATTTAATGGATGTGGACGTGATGTTCCGTCCGGGTGCGGTGGTTCAAGCTAAAGAAAAATCAGCTTTGAAAGCGGCGCCAGTTTATATGTATTTGATGACTTGGCAATCGCCTGTGATGGATGGAAAGTACAAAGCCTTCCACTGCATGGAATTGCCTTTCTGCTTTAATAACATCGCGCGTTGCGAGGAGATGACAGGAGGCGGTAAAGAGGCCTATGTCTTAGCTGATCGCATGAGTTCGTCTTGGATTAACTTTGCTAAAACAGGAAATCCAGCTCACAAAGGAATTCCATCGTGGCCTACTTTCGATGCAGCGGGAACAGCTACGATGCACTTCGATAATACCTGCGTGGTGAAACCACAGCAAGATGCGGAGCTCTTCAGCTTAATCGCTAGATAAATTAAAAGGCCCTTCGAGAGAGGGGCCTTTTTTATTAGTAATAAGAATGATTAGCTCATTTTACCTATCGCACAGCTGACGTAGGATTTGGCTTGTTTGAATAAGGTATTGTCACCTCGTTGTGGATAACCCATTGAATTCAAGGAATCGATTACTTCGCTTAGCTTGTAATGATCACCCGTAAGGCTAATTTTTTCATCCTCCTTATCGATTTCTACTTTCGCGATTCCCTTAATTTTCTCTAAAGCCTGCTTAATGCTGGTCATACATCCGCCACACTTGATGTTTTCTACAAAAATCTCTTGCGTTTTCATGGTGTTATTATTTGTTTAGTCAAATGTAAGCTATCTTTAAGCGATAAAAGGTGATATATATCACTTCTGAAAATATGAAAAAACACTTTTCGCTGGCAGACCTTCAGTCCTTTGAACGCTTCACCCGCGCTAATTTGATTAATACGCTGAGTGGCTTTAAGAGCTTATCTTTGATCGGGACAGTGAGTGGCGAAGGTGTTTCAAATCTTGCCGTTTTTAGCAATATTGTGCACCTTGGGGCTGATCCAGCTTTGATTGGTTTTGTTAATCGTCCTATAGCTGCAGCGCCGCATACCTTGTCGAATATCCAGGAGACGGGTTTTTATACGGTGAATTTAGTGACGGAGGCGATGTACAAACAGGCCCATCAGACGAGTGCGAAATATCCGGATGGGGTTTCGGAGTTTGAGATGACAGGCTTGACTCCGGAGTTTAAAGAGGGCTGCCTTGCGCCATTCGTGGCAGAGTCTCCGGTGCAATATGTTTTGAAATTAGAGCAGGTGATACCGATTGAGTTGAATAACACTTTTTTCGTGATTGGCTCCTTGCAATCGATGTACTTTCCGGAAGAATTGATGGAGGAGGATGGCTTTTTGGATTTGGCCAAAGCCGGAATCATAACCTCCCTGGGCACCTCAGGTTATTACAAAACCGAGAAAATCGCTACCTTGCCGTATGCAAAAATTACGTAAGCAATTAGACGAATTAGAAAGCTATATTCCACAACTTGAAGTGCGGAATGAGGCGATTTCAGCTTCTACGGTAGGCTGGCAAATAGAGCATGATTTGTTAGTGATTAGTTCTTTAATAGAGGGGGTGAAGCGCTCAGATCCGACCAAGTATAAATGGCGCTTTAAGTTTTTCAAATATGTGATTTTTTGGCGTGGTGTAATACCGAGAGGTAAAGTGGGCGCCCCTAAATTAGTGACTCCAGGAGAAATCACTCAGGAGACATTACAGGCTCACATTGCGCTCTGTCGTCTGCGATTAGATGAATTGGAACAATTGGGGGGCGGTCATTATTTTACGCATCCGTTTTTAGGGGATTTGAAAAAGAAGGAGGCTATTCCGTTTTTGTTTATTCACACGGAACATCATTTGAAAATTATTCGGGAGATGCTGGCGAGCTAGCACTTTTTCCAGCGCTCTTCCCTGCGATGTAACCTGTGGTCCAGGCGGCTTGAAAATTGAATCCACCGGTGATGCCATCGATGTCCATGACTTCGCCCGCGAAGAATAGTCCGGGGCATTTTTTGCTTTCCATGGTTTGGACGTTAATGTCCTGTAAATCCACTCCGCCAGCGGTCACAAATTCCTCTTTGAAGGTCGTTTTGCCTTGCACCACATAGCGGTCATTAATCAAGGTGTTGATGAGTTTATTCAGTGCTTTCCCCCCTAATTCGTTCCAGCGAAGACTTGTCTTAATTTCGT
>JBJOIV010000023.1:0-25078 GCA_046046955.1 Bacteroidota bacterium
GCTGATAAGGGCACGTAATTTGATGGGTTTCACCACGTAATCAGTGGCCCCGCTTTCAAATGCAGCGATTTCGGTATATTCTTCTCCTCGTGCCGTTAGGAAGAGGATAAGGGTATTTTTGAATTCCGGATTTGATTTGATTTGGCGCGCTGCTTCGATACCATCCATTTCTGGCATCATGACGTCCATGATAATTAAATGGGGTTGAAACGATTTTGCTTCTGTAATTGCCTCTTTTCCATTCGTCGCTTTTGCTAAAAGAAAGTTTTCTTTTAGTAAATTGTATTCCAATAACTCCAAAATGTCTGCATCATCATCTACGAGTAGAATTTTGTATGCGGGTGAAGCTGTTGCCATAGTTTTGAACGGGTTACAACGCAAATATAGAAAGTTGTATGTTATGGAATTGTTAATTTATTAGATATGTCAAACAACACTTCTTATTCAACCAGATTATCAGGGAGCCTCGTTTCGATGGCCTTGCTTATCGCTGCGGCCTACCTATTACAGGATCTGTTAATCCTACTTTCTTTTGCCTTGGTATTATCCCTATTATTATTGCCAGCCAGTAAGTGGATGGAGTCCAAAGGTTTACCCCGTGCACTCGCCATCTTCGTCGCGATCGTGCTCACCTTTGCGTTGATATCCTCTTTACTTTTTGTGGCTGGTTTACAAATTATGGAATTTTCCTCTGAACTGCCGCTTTTTGCTAAAAAAACCGAAAAGTGGGTATCGAGTCTGCAATCCTTTATCTCTTCGAATTTTAATATCTCCCGCCGCAAACAGATGCTGGAGCTTAGTAATGAATTAATGGCGCTCCTAAAAAACTCAGGGGTGATCATCAGTACGACCTTTTCGACCGCTTTACATGCGATTACGGCTTTGATTTTAGTGCCCGTATTTACCTTCTTCTTCTTATTCTACCGCGATTTTTTCGAGCAATTTTTGCAGAAAGTATTTCCAAAAACCGAAGGCCAAGTGCTGACGAAGGTGATGGAGAAGACGGGTTCTGTGGTGCAAGGGTATTTAGTAGGTTTGCTAGTGGTGATGTTGATCGTGGGGGTGTTGAATTCTATTGGATTTTGGTGGATCGGCGTGGAGTATCCGGTCTTTTTCGGATTCTTAACCGGAGTGCTTTTGTTGATTCCCTATATCGGAATTTGGATGGGAGCGCTATTGCCTATTTTATTGAGTCTAATTACCTTGAGCCCATCGCATGCTTTAGCAGTCGTGGCTTGGGTGGCAGCAGCACAATTTATTGAGGCGAATTTTATCACCCCATTAGTAGTAGGATCGAAAGTGAGTATGAACCCGATGGTGGCGATGCTGGCATTACTATGTGGCGAACTGCTTTGGGGAATTCCAGGGTTGATTTTAGCACTGCCATTAACGGCTGTAATGAAAGTAATATTCGATTCCATCCCGAGTCTGGAACCTTATGGTTTCTTGCTAGGGGAGGCTCCTGAACGCTCTAAAGAGACAAAAGCTCCTTAAATCGGATGGACTGACGACGGGAAATTTCAATTTTCTCCGCTTTTTCTCCCTTTAAAGTCACTTGCAATCCGCCGGAGAACCAAGGTTCAATCTTATCGATAAAGTTCAGATTCACGATGTGTTTGCGGTTGCAGCGGAAGAATAATTTAGGGTCTAAACGCTCCTCTAAGGAGTTGAGGGATTTTAAGACAAGCGGTTTTTGGTCGTCAAAAAACAAGCGAACATAATTCCCCATCGATTCACACAAACGAACGCGGTCTAATCGCACAAACCAACATTTTTCTCCGTCCTTCACGAAAATTTGATCGTTTCCACCTAGCACATGGCTGGCTGAAACGGTTTTTTCAGCAGAGACAGTACGCTTGAATCGCGATTCTAATTTCTGAATACTCTCGCTTAAACGCGTTAATTCAATTGGTTTTAACACATAATCGAGGGCATTTACTTCAAATGCTTTCAGCGCATATTCATCAAAAGCCGTCGTGAATATAATTTCTGGAAGAAATCCATCCCATTCCTCTAGCCATTCGAAACCCGTTTTACCTGGCATTTGAATATCTAAAAAGGCCACATCCGGTTGTAATTCTTCGATCAGCTGGCTAGCCTCGTCCGTATTCGATGCTTCTCCAATCACTTCGATGGAAGGGAAGTTTTCTAATAAACGCTTCAGTTCATTTCGGGCAAGGCGTTCGTCGTCTACGATGATGGCTCTCATGGGATTCAGGCTAGTGTTTCGGAAATATACGGAATCGTAACGGAAGCGAGGACCTGATTTTTGTCCAAAGGCTTTAAGTCAATATGAGCGGTCTCCCCAAACAATAGTTGAAGGCGATTTTGGGAGTTCACTAAACCAATCCCGGTGGATTCTCCTTTGGTTTTCAAATGCCCCGGATTGATTACTTCTAGCTGAATCAAGTTGCCATGTAGCTCCCCCTTAATTTGGATCAGGCCTTCTTTCGAAGAATGAGCGATGCCGTGTTTGATAGCATTCTCCACCAAAGTTTGCAAAAGCATCGGAGGGATTTGGGCTTGGGAGATCTCTTTAGGGACCACGATCTTCCAGGCTAAGCGCTCCTCGTAGCGGATCTTCTCGAGATTTAGGTAATCCAATATGGTGTCTAATTCTTCTGCAATGGAGATGGTCTTTTTGCGTTCGGTTAAAAGCGAGCTTCGAAGTAGCTTGGAGAGTTGGTTGATGCCTTTTTTGGCCTTTGCAGGGTCTTCCGTAATTAATGCGCGAATGCTGTTCAAGGCATTAAAGACGAAATGCGGGTTCATCTGCGCGCGCAAAACCTTGCCTTCCGTCTCCTGAATAGCCCGTTCTAATTGATTATTCTCGCGTTCCATCACGAGTTGTTTTTTCGAATACTGGAAGAAAAAATAGATCAACATCCAAATCGCCAGCGGCTTCATGAAATTAAATAGGTACTGGGTGATGATGAAGGGGCTTATTTGCACTTCAAAATTCTCACCCAACAAATATTGATCGATGGGTAAATTAAGCCCCACGAGACAGGCGGCCATCAAACAAAGGATGATAAAGTGGTTCCTCAACATCGTGAAAAGGGGCAAATCTTGCCAAGAATTCACTTTGATGATGTTTTTGTATTGATGCGTTAAGAAAATCGCGAGGGAGATATTCGCCAAAGCGGCATAAAGCCAAGCCCAATGCCAGCCGTATTGATTCGTGTATAAAACCGCCTCATTTAACATCCAGGCGAACCAGCCGCCTAATTGCAAAATCCAATACATGCGTTTTCTAAGCATATTACATGGACTCGGGCAAGTCGGCTAAATGGATGACACAATTGCCTTTCACTAGGCGAAATTCTTTGGCGCTATAATCATATTGGAGGTGGTAAAGGCACAAGTTTTGGTGTGCATACTTATCCATATGATGTAAAGGTGCGTTGAATAAATGCGTGAGTAAAACGCGCATGGCACGACCGTGCATAGCGATTAAGATGGCGCTTTCTTCTGGTCGGGAAAGAATGAGATCGACGACGGGTTTTTGGCGTTCCAAAACCTCCACTGGACTTTCTCCCTGATCAGACTGCACGTGAATATACCCTTCCCGCCAGGTTCTTGTTAAATTCTTGTAATATAAATCGTCCTCCGTATTTGGGGACTTCCCTTCCTTACTCCCCCAAGAAATTTCGTTTAATCCGGTGTGCTGCTCCCACGGCAAGCCTTTGTCTATGAAGCCTTTCACTGATTGATGGGTTCTTTTTAAGGCGGAAGTATAGATTTTATCGATGGGGAGATGGTGGTAATGTCTGAAAAAGGCTTCCGCTTGTCTTTGGCCTAATTCATTCAAATCCGCATCAATCCCACTGCCTTGCACGACCCCCTTGCGATTGTATTCCGTTTCGCCGTGGCGTATCAGGTAAATATCTTTCACTAAATCAGGCTGAGCATGCATATTAATCGTATTTTATTCCGAATTTTAGCCAAAATTACGAAATATATGTTTAATACTTCCATCTCGTTGGAGACGTTGAATTCGATGTCTAAGAATACCATGATCGATCACTTAGGTATTGAATTTACTGAAATTCAGTCCGGTTATTTAAAGGCAAAAATGCCGGTCGATCATCGAACAATTCAGCCCATGGGTTTGTTACATGGGGGAGCGTCCGTTGTTTTAGCGGAAACCCTCGGAAGTGTGGCGGTGGTTTTAGCCGTCAAGGATCCGATGAAAGAAACGGGCGTGGGAGTGGAGATTAATGCGAACCATTTAAAATCTGCTCGCAGCGGATTTGTGATTGGAACCTGTGTTCCTTTGCGCATCGGTCGTACGATACATGTGTATGAAATTAAAATTCACGACGAAGAAGAAAATTTGATTTGCGCTAGCCGTTTGACGGTAGCGATTATTCCAATAAAATAATGGGGGAAAATAGCTGGGAGGATGGAATTTCAAGGGGCGCTGCACTGGCGGCGTGGCGTTTGCCGCATGCCTCTGAAGCCTTTCTTTTACAGGATTTTCAAGGTGGATCTAAGCTGTCTGAGGGTTGGAATGTAGCGGATTTGCCAGCCGGATTCTTAGCCGCTCCTTTCATCGGTTTGCCTTATTTTTTAGCCTCTGATTCATTGAATTCGTGGACTTTGACCTCAGAGTCAACATCCATCAACATTGTATTCGATGAAGAGGATTCTATTAAAAAACAAGAGTTCAAATCCTGGGTGTCCTCCGCAATCGAAGTCATTAAACAAGGGCCTTTGCAAAAGGTGGTCTTATCCCGAACCGATGTGAAGGAATTACCTGCGGGCTTTTCTATCGTATCCGCACTCGAGGAATTAGCAGCCGCTTATCCGAATGCTTTTGTTTGTGCCATTTCCATACCTGCATTAGACGGTGTTTGGATGTGTGCAACGCCAGAAATTTTAGTGGAGCAAAAGGATGGGGTTTTCAGAACGATCTCCCTAGCTGGGACCCAGTCAGGAGTGGATGATCAGGGAAATGCCTTGTCTCCAGCTCAAGCGAGGTGGTCCCAAAAAGAAATCGAAGAGCAGGCTTTTGTTAGCCGATACATCATTGATTGTTTTAAGAAGATTCGCTTGCGGGAATATACCGAGCTAGGTCCTAAGACCATTTCAACCGGAAATTTATTGCACTTGAAGACGGAGTATATCGTAGACACGAAGGCGATGGATTTCCCTCAGTTGCCTGGTTTAATGTTAGGCCTTTTACATCCTACCTCTGCCGTTTGTGGTACGCCGAAGCAGGAGGCGATTGAGTTTATTTTAAAAACAGAAACGCACGATCGATCGATGTATTCTGGGTATCTAGGGCCGATAAATATTGCTGGGAATACGCATTTGTTTGTGAACTTGCGAACCGTCAAAATCACGGGTAATCAGGCGGAATTTTATGCGGGTTGCGGAATCACAGAGGACTCAGATCCCGAGAAAGAGTGGCAGGAAACACAGATGAAATGCCAAACTTTGCAGCGCGTTTTAATGCAATAATTCGGTCGACGGAGCAGGCGTAATTTTGCCCGTAATCAGTACTTTCACCGTGTCAATTCGTGCATCGGTTGTCGTCAAAATTTGGAATTGGAAAGGAGCTAAAGTGATCAGCTCGTTCACTTGTGGAATATCCTCATAGAGACTAATCAACATCCCACCAAGGGTTTCATAATCCCCTTCAGGCAGATTCCATTCGTATTTTTCGTTCAGATAATCGATCTCATGACGGCCAGATAGGACGAAAGTTGTCTCGTCGATTTGCTTTTCGATCCAGTCTTCCGAATCATCATATTCGTCTTGAATCTCGCCAAAAATCTGCTCCATCACATCCTCCATACTCACTAAACCACTAGTAGAACCGAACTCGTCCACTACCAAGGCAAGTGATTTACGCTCTTTCGAGAACTTGATCATCAAATCGTTTGCTGGCATCGCCTCTGGAACGATGGGAATGCTGGTCAGGATGGATTGTAAATCTTTGGGTTTCTTAAATAGGGCCAAAGAATGGCAGTAGCCCACTACCTCTTCCAAGGTCTCTTTGTACACTAACACTTTCGAGTGCCCACTTTCTAAAAAGACCTCTTTTAGTTTCTCGATGCCGTCTTCCAAGTCGATGGCCGTGATTTCAGTTCTCGGGATCATACAATCACGAACCTTTACCTGTTTAAACTCGAGGGCATTATGGAAAATTTTATGATCGACTTCAGCTTCCTGTTCGGTAGAGATTTTGCGGTTGAGGTTTTGGAGATAATGATTCAAATCAGTTAAACCAAAGGCCGGTTTTTCCTCCGAATAAGCTAAACGCAAGACTTTGGTAATAAACCATTTCGATAAACCCACCGTCACCCAAACCAAGGGAAACATCAGGGTGCAAATCACCCAAATAGGAATAGCTAAGAATTCTAAAATAGCGTCTGGGTTAATCAAAAACACACTTTTAGGGGTGAATTCAGACGTCATCAAGATCAAGATGGTCGCTACAATGGAAGCCACTAAACGCGCTAAAATCTCGTTAATGGATAAATAATGCAGCACCACATGGTGCAAAAATTCCTCCATGAAAATACCATAGGCCACTAGGGAGAGGGTATTTCCGATCAACATCGTACCGATAAAACGGGAGGGATGCTGGTTAAAATTGGCGATAATTTTTGCGCTCAGGATATCCTGTTTTGCCTTCAGTTCGAAGTATAATTTATTCGAAGAAACGAAGGCCATCTCGACCCCAGAAAAGAAGGCGGAGAAAACCATCGATGCGACGATCCCGATGATTTGGGCATTATCTAAACTGATATTACTTTCTGTCATCTTTTTCTTTCTTGATGCGTTCGTTCTTCGCGTATTGGTAGTAGAACAGGCAGCCTACACCGTACATAAGCCAGCCATAATGGTAGAAAATTTCTCCCCAAAACTGCCCTTTCACTTCGGCAGGTGTCGGACTATTCAAATCGATGATCCAGATGAGGATGAAACCGATAGCCGCAGCTAAACTTAAGATCTCTTTCTTTCCCATATTAGGCTGCTAATTTAGGTTTTAGGCGACGATAAGTGGCGATAAATAAACCGATAAACACGAGGATAGATCCGATCCAAACCAAGTTGATGTAGGGTTTTTCCAAAGCTTTTACGACGATTAATTCTTGTTGAGTCGTATTCCACGCAAACCCAAATTCCTGTGATTGCGGGTTAATGCCGGTAAATTTAATCTTAATTCCAGTTTCTTCACTTTCAAAAGCAGGCATAGCAACCATTCCTCCTTTGATGACGAAAATAGGGCTCAGCGTAAACTGCTGTGAGTTCTTGCCTAATACTTGGAAGTTCGCTTGAACCGCTGCATCGTTTGTCCCTAATTCAACTCCATCGACATTCGTCACTCGATTTACCTCTTTGAGAATCGCTACAAAGTCGTTAATGAATAAAGTGTCTCCTGTCGTGACCGTTTGCTCCTCCGTTTGCGACCACTGTTTTTCTGAGCCAGCCTCTGCTGCCAGACGTGGATCTAGTGAAACGTAGGTGTAAATATCGTGGTTCCAAGCATGCTTTACGTCAGGCGAAATGGCGGTTCCCATTTTCGGATTCACCTGCCATCTAGGGAATAGAGAAACTGCTTTGCCTTCCTCGTTCTTAAATTCTAATTCGTAATAGGTATTCTCAGGTTCCACCGTCACGGTGTCCCCTTTGCTGGCGATTTTTACGCCATCCCGTTCGATATTTTTCAAAGCCACCGCGTGGAAATCTCCCTCAATAATCTCAAAATCGTTCTTATTGAAATAACCCTTTTGACCCCGAACCTCGATGCGGCGACCTTTGTAGGTCACTAAATAATCTTGCATTTGGGCGCCTTGACCTAGCCAAAGCGGTAAGTTTTCCTTGTTTTCTTTGTTGTTGTCCTTCGTGAATTCCTCCACTTTCGTGCTAATCGCGAAGCCGGAGCGGTTTAACGATACGACTTTGGAATAACCTGCGGAGAATAAAATACCAATCAACATAATCGCTAAACCGACGTGTGCCACGGCACCACCGACTAACGAGAACTTCTCGCGGATCAGGAACCAAAGGATTTTGAAGTTCGCAATTACCGCGAACAATCCACTCCACAATAAGATGATGTAAGGAATCGTGTAAATCTTACCGATGTTGATGAACACGACACTTAAAAGAGTCGCCACCAAAGCTGGATTAATCAGAGGCTTGAAGCTCGTGCTTTGCTTGATCTTTCCCCACCACACATATTGACCGATGCCACTCAAAATAGTAACGGCTACGAAAATCCAAATTTGAATCTTGCTATAATGTTCTGCCTGATCAGCCGGTAACGCAATATTAGAAAGAAGCCCAAACGCCTCCGCAATCTTATTGTACACCGGAATCGAAGTCGTAAACGTTAATTGGAAGGCAGATAAGCCTAAAACGGCCGCACCTACGAATACCCAAAACTCGCGGTTATAGGTTCCCAGCTCTTTGGTATCCTGAGGCAAATCCTTCCAACGGTAAATCGACATAGCGATGGCCACAAAAAGGAAGGTCCCCATGTACAACAAGAGCTGACCTGAAAGACCTAAATCCGTAAAGGAGTGCACAGAGGCATTTCCTAAGATTCCAGAACGGTTCAAGAAAGTCGAGTACAAGACTAGGATGAAAGTCGCAATAACTAAAATAATCGAGGTCTTTAAAGCAGAACTCGACGTTTTGTGCGCAATCATCGTATGGATGGCACCTAATAAAACTAACCAAGGCACAAATGAGGCATTCTCCACTGGATCCCAGTTCCAATAGCCTCCAAAATTCAAGGTCTCATAGGCCCAATAAGCCCCCATCATGATACCAATTCCCAATACCCCCGCAGCGAATAGAGCCCAAGGCAAAGCCGGTAGCACCCATTCCGTTAATTTCTTCTTCCACAATCCAGCGATTAAATACGCAAAAGGAACTAATGTCAAGGCAAAACCCAAGAACAAAGTAGGCGGGTGAATCACCATCCAATAGTTTTGTAATAGGGGATTTAATCCACGTCCGTCTTTGGGAATAAAATTCGGCTGCATACTCCAAACCGGAAGATCCGGCTGCGCCTCACGCAACAACAAGAACGGAGAAGAACCAATTTTTAAATCAATCCAAGGAATAATCACGCCTAAAATCATCGACGTCAAAAACGTCTGCACGAGCGCAAAAACTGTCATCACAGGCGACTCCCATTTCGGATTTTTGATCATCAATAACAGACCCAATACCGCCTGCCAGAAGATCCACAACAAAAACGAACCCTCTTGACCCTCCCAATAACAGGAGATCATGAACATCGTAGGCAATTGCAAAGAGGAGTGCGTAAATGCGTAATGGTACTCGAAATAGTGATTATAAATAATGACAAAGAGGCTGGCTGCCACCACAATAACCGCAATCAAATGCAGTCCGAATAAAACCCGGGCAGTTAACTTCCAATCATTCTCTAATTCGTTCGTGGATTGCGCTGATTTGAAATACGCAAACGTCGCTAGAAGCGCCGTTACGAAGGAAATAATGACAAATAAATGTCCAACCGAACCGATGGTTTCGTGTATCATATTTAATTTTTTACCGCTACTGAGGCACTAGAGTCTGCTGAAATTTTACCTTCTTGGTACTTAGAAGGGCACTTTAATAGAATTTTATCGCAATAAAATGTTTTGTCTGCATGCATGCTACCCACTAAAACGATCTTTTCCGATTTCTCAAAGTCTTGAGGCTTTGGTGCCGCATATACCACTTGGTTTTCGCGTCCTAGACTGTCTTGAACTAGAAACTCTAGACGATTAGCATCCAGTGCTGGGTTATAATTCATCCCGATAATTTGGCCGGCAGCATCTTTTTTCAAGGTACCCACCACGTGTACTTTTTGGTTCGGATCTTGCTGCGAAATACGCTCCGCCTCATCAAAACCTACATAAGTACTCGCATCGCCAGTTGTAATCAAAATGATCCCGATGGCAACAGCGATTAAAATCAATCCGATGATGTGTGTCTTTTTCATTTGTTTCGTTTTTCTAAGGCTGATACTTTACTCTCCAAACGGAATAAATATGCGAACAATCCGATTAATACGACGCTAACCACCGCGATCACTACATAGATTTTTCCGTCAGCGCGGAACTGATCTGCCATTTCGATTTCGCTAGCTTGCGCTGATGCTACAAAGCTGATTAAGCTGAAAAAAAGAATAAATACTACTTTCATTATAACTCGTTTTGTTGTTCTAAATTCTTAATTCGAATGCGGATTTGCGCAATCCAATAGCCTAATAATGTCCAACCGATAATCGCAGGATAAAAGACCATACGCATACGGTTATCTAAGTCCATCTTCGAAAAAGCGGGGTTTCCGCCATTTCCTGGGTGTAAGGAGTCTGTCATACGAGGCAAAATCCAAATCAATACCATGAAAATCACGAAGGCGAAGATGTTATAAACCGACGAAATTCGCGCTTTCTGCATCTCATCTGGCATCGATGATCTCACTAGCGAATAGGCTAGGTAGATAAGTAAACCAATAGCAACTGAATTTAGTTTCGGGTCGTTTGTCCACCAATCACCCCAGGTAAATTTCGCCCACACACTCCCCGTAATCAAACCTAAGATGGCAAACACCATTCCGACCTCTACGTAAGTGCTCGAAATTAGGTCTGATTTCAGATCAGACTTACGCAAGTATTGAATGGAATGATACACTGAGGTCCCTAATAGGAAAATCATCGTGAACCACATGGTCACGTGAAAATACAGATTACGGATCGTCTCGTTCAAAATAGGTTGACGCGGCACCTCTCCGTTAAATCCAGCATAGACCGTGTAGATCAATAAGATGACCGACAAAATCTTCCAATATTGGCGTTTTAATGTTTCCATATATAAGGGAATAAGATCCCAGAAAAGACAACAACAATGATATCTAATGCGCCTAAAATGGCGATCTCATCCCAGTTCTCTGCGAGTGAAATTCCGTCTAAGGCACTTTTGGACAATTTTAATAATAACAACAGCAACGGAATAATCAACGGAAAGCTCATCACCGCCATCAAAGTGGCTGAATTCTCTCCTTGAGCGGCGATTCCTGCCACTAACGAAAGGGTAGAGGCAAAACCGATAGCCCCTAAAACTAGTGAAAGGAGATAGAGCGGCATATTTCCTACAGGATTCCCCATTACCCAAGAATAGAAGAAAATACCGATGAAAGAAACCCCTAGCATCACCAACGTATTGTAGATGATTTTGCTAAATATGACCGATTCTGGCTTGGCAAACGTATAATAAAAGATATTTCTATTCGCCGATTCTTGTGTGAAACTCTTGCCCACAGCATTCACTGCAGAGAAAAGTAAGATGATCCAAAACAGCGTATTCCACATAATCGGATGGATCGATTGTTGCTTCGCTTTGAAGGACAAATAGCAGATGAAAATAGTCGCGGCTAAGTACAGCACTAGACCGTGGATCGCATATTTATTGCGCCACTCTAATTGCATTTCTTTGCGAATCAATACGAAAATTTCAGTTAATGCCATGAACCTGCAATTTACGACAGAAAAAACTATTTGTATCATTTTTTAGCTCAGAAATACTTAGTACATTTGTGTCTAATTTTGAATTATTCTAAATAGTGAACATGGCAAATTTGGCCGACTTGAAGATTGGTGAAAAGGGGGAGATAGTGGGCTTCACGGACGAGTTGCTTTCGTTGAAACTATTAGAGATGGGTTGTTTGCCAGGAACTGAGGTGATTTTGACCCATTTGGCTCCTTTTGGCGATCCCATCGCGATTCGGGTTTCTGGCTCATACACCTTGTCTATGCGACGGGAGGAAGCGGAAACGATGCTGATTAAAAGAACATAAATTTTGGCAAAAACACCTAAAATAGCGCTGATTGGGAATCCCAATGCAGGAAAATCGTCTCTCTTCAACTCCCTAACGGGTTTGAATCAGAAGACAGGAAATTTTCCGGGAGTAACCATGGAGAAGCTAACGGGGATTTGGGAATTAGAACCCAAACGTCCAGTGGAAATTTTAGATTTGCCAGGTATCTATAGTATTTATCCGAAGTCCATCGACGAGGAATTAGTCATCAATATTTTAGCAGACCCTAGCCATCCTGATTTTCCGGATATGGCCATTGTGGTCGCAGATGCATCCAATTTAAAGCGTAATCTCTTATTGTTCTCCCAAGTGCGTGACCTCGGAATTCCGACGGTACTCGCTTTGAACATGATTGATGTGGCGGAAAACGAAGGTTATGTCATCAATTCCATCAAACTAGCGCGTGAACTGAATGTCGAAGTGGCGGAGGTGAATGCGAAAAGAGGAATCGGTCTAAACGGCTTGAAATTAGCTGTGGTGAAGACCCTAGCAAATCGTTTTGCTTCCAATGACGCCTTGCCATTGCCTATTGCAGAGGATCTTATTCAGGATGTTCAAGCTGAATTCGGGGAGGCGGAGCCTTATCGCTCACTCTTGTGGTTGATGGAACATGATCGCATGAAGATGTTCTCGAAACAGCAATGCGAGAAGTTCGATGGCATCCAAAACAAGCACCAATTCTCCGCTAAAAAATACCAATCGGAAGAAACGGTTAAGCGCTATGAGCAAATCACGGAGGTGGTGGACCGTTGTGTGATTAATTTGAACCGCAAGTGGGATGCGGCACCCGTTCGAACTTGGACGGATCGCTTGGATAAATTCTTTTTGCACCCCGTGGGAGGTTATGTGTTCTTTTTAGCCATCCTTTTTGTGATGTTCCAAGCCGTATTTACCTGGGCGACCTATCCGATGGATTTGATCGACGGAGGAGTTGCGGCGCTGAATGATTGGTTAAAAGGGGTGTTGCCTGAATCGGCATTGACCGCCTTATTAACGGATGGTTTGATCGCGGGTATTGGTGGGGTTTTAATCTTCATTCCCCAGATTGCCTTCTTGTTTTTATTTATCTCTTTATTAGAGGAGACCGGTTATATGTCGCGCGTGATGTTCATTATGGACAAATTGATGCGCCGGTTTGGCTTGAATGGTAAGTCAGTGGTGCCTTTGATTTCTGGGGTGGCCTGTGCAGTTCCGGCGATTATGAGTACACGGTCGATTGGTTCTTGGAAGGACCGTTTGATTACGATATTAGTGACGCCGTTGATGTCCTGTTCGGCGCGTCTGCCTATTTATACGGTGTTGATTGCCTTGGTGGTGCCGGAGAAAAATACCTTGTTCGGCCTTTTTAATCTGCAAGGAGTAGCCTTATTCGGCCTTTATTTATTAGGCTTCTTCATGGCATTGGTTTCTGCGTGGGTGATGAAGGTGATTTTGCAGGCCAAAGAAAAGAGCTATTTCATCATGGAATTGCCCACCTACAAGGGGCCGCGATTTAAGCACGTGGCGCTGACTATTTGGAATTCGGTGAATGCCTTTGTGTTCGAAGCAGGTAAAATTATTGTAGCCATTTCGATTGTATTATGGGTCTTAGCGAGCTATGGTCCAGGGGATAAAATTGCCCAATCAGAAGCGCGTGTTCGTCAAGAAAATCCGACATTACAAGGGGTGGAATTAGCGAATAAGATTTCAGCACAGAAGCTGGAAAATTCGTATGCGGGACATTTTGGGCACTTTGTGGAGCCTGTTATTCGTCCGCTAGGTTACGACTGGAAAATCGGAATTGCCTTGATTACGTCTTTCGCTGCTCGCGAGGTGTTCGTGGGAACGATGTCTACAATTTACAGTATGGGCGGAGAAGTGGATGATGAAAACGCCACGATTAAAAACCGGATGCGTGCCGAGATCAATCCAGCTACGGGCAAACCGATGTACGATGCTGCACTGGGATTCTCCTTGTTGATATTTTATGCTTTTGCGATGCAGTGCATGAGTACACTGGCTACGACTTACCGCGAGACGAAATCGTGGAAATATCCACTTATCCAGTTTGGGTATATGACGGCTTTGGCCTACTTATCAGCCTTCGCCGTCTACCAATTATTATCTTAGAAAGAAAAAGGAATTGAAGTCGCCGCTAGGTTACTTACGCCTTTCGCTAACAATTTGCCTTCCGCATTGTGCAACTTCGCTTCTACGTTCGCAATTTTCTTGCCCACGCGGTGAATCTCCGTTGTTACGGTAATCTTTTCATTCGCTTTTGCCCCATATAAGAAGTCGATGTACAGATTGATTGTGACATATAAATGATCAATCTTCACGGTAATTAGTGTCATTCCCATCATCTCGTCCAACATCGCAGAAATAACGCCACCGTGAATGACGCCCGCATGATTTAATTGGTCTGGGCGAACCACAAATTCAGCTGTTAATTTTCCTGCTTCTGCCTTTACTAAGGTCCCATCTAGCCATTTTCCAATGGGAGCGGGATTTCCGTCAGCAATTTTCTTGTTCAGATTCTCATTTAAAAAAGCGAGTACTTGTTCGTTTGGTTCCATCTTAGGCGGTTATTGTATTAAATGCGTGACCAGGTAGAAGTTCTACCAAACATCGGCGTACCCACAAAACCGCGAATATCCAATGTTTTGTTCCCGTCTTTTACTTTTAAAATGCAATCGTATGTTTTTCCGGATTTGGGATCGTAAATCGTTCCATTTTCCCAGGCAGTTCCGTTGAATTTAAAATTCTTTAAAATAATAGCTCCTACTAATTCGCGGTTGCGCAGTTTCTCATCCGGGTTATTGGTATCTTTTTTGCCGGGTGTTTTACCCCAAGAGATTTTCCCAAAGTACTGATCTCCCTGCTTGAAAATGATGATTTTGCCGTCTTTCTCTTGAGAAAGCCATTCACCTAAAATGGCATCAACGCCAGAATTTGCGAAGCAGGAAAGAGAAATAAATAGGAGGGTAATAAATGAAAATAGTCCTTTTTTCATGGTTGATGAAGGTTTAATGTGACAAATATACGAACGATTCTAGCATAATCAGGTTTGTGGCTATCAATAGGAATGCTTATTTTTGTAGATATTTGGCACAAAACCGTACCAATCCATTAATAAACTATATGAATTATCATTTAAATCAAATTCCTGATCGTACAACTAAACCACGTCAAAAAGGTTTAACGATGGTGATGGATAAAGGACTAAGTCTTCGTCAAGTGGAGGATTTCCTTGAGACAGGCGCAGATTATACGGATATCGTTAAATTAGGTTGGGCGACTTCTTTTGTGACTCCTAATTTAAAAGAGAAGCTAGCTTTATATAAGTCAGCTGGCATTCCCGTTTATTTTGGAGGTACCCTCTTCGAAGCATTTTACATTCGTGGTCAATTCGATGATTACCGTCGAATTTTAGATGAGTTCGGTATGGAATATGCGGAGGTTTCGGATGGTTCTATTGAAATGGAGTCGGATATCAAATGTGAATTAATACGCACGCTGGCGACGCAAGTAACCGTGCTTTCGGAAGTAGGATCGAAGGACGAAGCGAAAATTATTCCTCCGTATAAGTGGATCAAATTAATGCGTATGGAATTAGAGGCCGGTGCTTGGAAAGTAATCGGTGAGGCACGTGAGGGAGGAAATGTGGGTCTATTCCGTTCATCTGGAGAGGTTCGCCAAGGTTTAGTAGAAGAAATTTTAACGGAGATTCCAGAGGAGCGTATCATCTGGGAAGCACCGCAGAAATCCCAACAAGTTTGGTTCGTGAAACTCGTAGGAGCGAACGTAAATGTGGGGAATATTGCCCCGCAAGAGGTTATTTCGTTAGAAACGATTCGTTTAGGATTACGTGGCGATACGTTTGACCACTTCTTAACGAAATAAGTTCAATGCTACAGCTTCTTCTTGATCTCTTAAAAGATCCTTTGACTTTTTTGTCTGAATTCATTGCCGCTCATGGCGCATTGACCTATGGTCTTTTGTTCCTGATCGTATTTGTGGAAACGGGTTTAGTGGTGATGCCCTTTTTACCGGGTGATTCCCTACTATTTTCGGTGGGTTTATTAGCGGCCGCAAGTGGCGAATTATCGCTGGCTACCGTGATTCCCTTGTTAATTGGAGCTGCGCTTTTGGGCGATCAGGTGAATTATTTCATCGGAAAATACTTTAGCGGGATCATTCGCGAACGCGAAAAAGTCTTGTTTTTAAAGCGCGAGCATATCGAGGAGACAGAAGCATTTTATGCCAAATATGGCCCTAAAACAGTTATCCTTGCCCGCTTTATTCCGATTGTTCGTACCGTAGCCCCTTTCGTAGCGGGTGCTGGACGCATGTCTTATCCAGTCTATTTATTGTACGGCTTTTTAGGGGCGACCCTTTGGGTGAGCAGTATTTCTGCTGCAGGATATTTCTTAGGAGATAATGAATTTGTGAAAGCAAATTTCGAAAAAGTGGTCCTAGGTATCGTGGGCGTGTCTGTTTTACCTATTGTTTGGGGATTGATCACAAAACGCAAATAAAATGGCCATCTCTCACCTGTACGGTCTAATTGGATATCCCTTAGGACATTCGTTTTCCAAAGCCTATTTCACCGAGAAGTTCGCTAAGCTAGGTCTTTCTCAGACCCATGCCTACGAGCAATTCCCGATTCCAAGTATCGAAGAATTCAAAGGCATTCTAGCGGCAAATCCGAATCTAAAAGGATTGAATGTTACGATTCCCTACAAGCAGGCCGTGATGTCTCTTTTGGATGAAATCGATTTAGCTGCCGCTACAATCGGTGCCGTGAATACGATAAAAATTGCACCCGATGGCTATACCCGAGGATATAATACCGATTATTGGGGATTCCGGACGACGGTGGAGTTTTGGGATAAATTCAAAAACTTCGGGTCATTAAAGGCCTGCGTTTTAGGTCAAGGAGGCGCTGCAAAAGCGATTATTGTGGCCTTGGAAGATATGGGATTCGAGGTAATCAAGGTTTCCCGTCAAGCATCGGATGAAACGGTGACTTACGAAGCAATGCCTTCATTGATGGAGGAAATTGGCCTTATCGTGAATACAACACCGCTGGGAATGTTTCCAATGGTAGATGACAAGCCGCCCATCCCCTATGAATTACTAAACAAGCAACATTATTTATACGACATTGTCTACAATCCATTGGAGACCGCTTTTTTAAAGGCTGGATTGGAAAATGGGGTAGGTGGAATCTATACTGGATTAGAGATGTTGCATGGCCAGGCCGATAAGGCTTGGGAAATTTGGCAGAAAAACTAAGCTAAATACACCCCTCTTTTTGCTGTATCACTCAAGATGACCTGCACATGCTCAGAAAGCGTGGTAGAAAGCTCGTATCCTCTATAGTCAGCAGAAATCGGAAAACGCTTGTAATTCCGATCCACAATTACCGCCACCTGAATACGTTTCACATGCATGCTTAAGAAAGGCGCCAGGCTGTACGAGAACGTACGTCCTGTATTCAATACGTCGTCCACCACAATGATAACTTTGTTTTCCAACGCATCCGTACCACCTTCGAATTTCACCGGACGCTCGTAAGGTTGCTCCTTATTCAAATCAATTTTAACTGGGATTGCCTTGATCTTCGAAATGCCTTTGATCTCTTCACAGAGCATTTCCGCAAACGTAAAACCCTCGCCCACGATTCCCGCTATAACAATTTCCGACTCCTCGAAGTTATTCTCATAGATTTGGAAAGCAATTCTACGGATCTTTTGTAGAAGGGCAGGGCCATCAAGTACTTGTTTAGCGGACATAGCGAATGCTTTAATTCAAATTGTACGCTTTAAAATTACCAAAATTATCCAATTTTCGTACCTTTACGCCTTAATTAGCGTTTAAAATCATTCAATTATGTCTAAAATGTACGGTGCTCAACAGCGCCAAATGCAAGCACCTTCGAATCCTCTAGCCATTAAGACAAAGAAATTTGCCTTAGAAAAAAATAAGTTTGTGGGTTTGTGCATGCGTCAACTTTTCTCGAACCAATGGAAATTTGCGTTCATCCCGTTAGCCTTGGTGCTAGGGAATGTGGCTTTGAACCTAACGGGAACCTATAAAAACTACTGGATTTATATTTTTATCGCCGTAGGTGTGATCGGATATGTTCTTTTCTGGTTAATTCAATTCACAGGAATCACGCAATTAGCACAATACAAGCAACTTTTTGATAAGTACCGTTACGAAATCGATAGCCGCCAAATCTTCATGAAACTTTCAGACAAAGAAGGTGGGATGATCAAGTGGGATATGATTTTAGGGGCTTATAAGGATAAAGAGGCCTATGTATTAGAAATGGGTAAATACCAATTCTTGCATTTGCCCTTCAGCGTTTTCAATAACGATAACGACAAGAAATTACTGGATAAGATTCTGCGCGACAAAGGGTATTTAAAAGCCTAAGATGGGTCGTATACTAGCGATTGATTTTGGATTAAAGCGCACGGGTTTAGCGGTCACGGATCCTTTGCAGATTATCGCGAATGGTCTGGAAACGGTTCCCACGCACACGTTATTAGCCTATTTACAAGCCTATTTTGCTAAAGAGGTGGTCGATCAGGTGGTGATTGGGATGCCTAAAAACCTCGATAACACCGATACGGATTCCACTGCAGGTGTTCGCATTTTCATCAAAAGCTTTCGAAAGAAATTTCCGGAGATACCGCTAGAAGAACACGACGAACGATTCACGTCGAAACTTGCCATGCAGGCGATGATTGCGGGTGGCATGTCGAAGAAGGATCGAAGAGAAAAGGGGACGGTCGATCGTGTTTCTGCCACGATTATTCTCCAGTCTTACCTAGAGTCTAAAAGCTAAAAGAGCGGCCCGCAGGGCCGCTCTTTTTATTTTGTTACCACCTTCGCGAAACGGTGATAGAATGGAGTCTTCGATTGGTCTGTTTTCGGTTTGTACTTTCCGGTGATAATCGGAACATACATGACGCGACGGCGGGATTTTTCACCCACATTTGGAGAAACCTCTACACGATGCCATAAACGGCCATCATGAATAGTTAAATCACCTTTTTCAATCTCAAAAGCCGCTTCACGAGGATCTGGCTTGTGATCGATAAATTGCTTTTTACCAAATAATAATTTCAATACCCCTTGCGTATGTGTTCCTGGTAAAACCCGTAAACCACCATTCGAAGAAGGGCAATTGTCTAAGTGAATACCCACATTTAACATCGGTAGGATTTTTTGTCCTAAAAATAAATCGCGGGGGCTATCTGTATGCCAGCCCATTTGGCTGAATTTAGAATTCTCTTGATTGATGTAATGGTTGAATACCAGACCATCTTTTTCGTCCTCACTGATGCGACCTTCGTAAGGCGCTAATAGCTCGATTAATAATTGCAAGCGAGGGTCTTTCAGTAATTCGGCTAACACAGGGCTATACTGATTGGTAAAGCACATGCGTTGAATCATCGGTTCTCCTGCTATATCTTTTCCAAATTTAAGCGGTATCCCTTTTACCTTGTCGATGCCCTCAGCCAGCCATTGCTTCTCTATTTTCGCTAATTCCGAAATGAAAAGGTCCGCCGTTTCAGGTTCGATAAATTTCTTGAATTGAATTACTCCATACTTCTTGAAGTATTCTTTCTGCTCTTCTGTTAGTTTTTCGCCTAACGAGAAGGTTTTATATTCAAATTTCGCAGATGGTTTTCTCATAAGGTAATGGTAATGAATTCGGGATGCAATTTACGGCAATATGAGGGAATTATAGTTATCGCTCTTCTATTTTCTGATGAAAATCAAGTTTTTGGTATATAAAACAGCCAAAAAATGCTGAACTTTGCAGCTTGAATTTTATAACCAAAAAATGAAAAAAGTCCTATTTTTATTCCTGTTAAGCTTAATCAGTATTGCATCGTTTTCCCAACAAACGAATAAAAAGGGTTCTTATTATCTGACTTGGGGGTATAATCGGTCGACCTACGCGAATTCTGATATTCGCTTCGTGGGTCCAGGTTATGATTTTACACTACTAGACACTAAAGCGTCGGATGCGCCTACCTCCTTAAGTGAATTTAAAACCTACGTAGATCCGGGTCTTTTAAGTATTCCTCAGTTTAATTTTCATGCGGGCTATTTTATAAAAGACAATTTATCCATTAGCATTGGTTGGGATCACATGAAATATGTGGTGAATGATGGTCAAACGGTGAAAGTGAATGGATATATTAATGCGCAAACCTCGTCGCCAGCGATTACTGTGGATCCGGCCTATGTGGGGACGTACAATCAAACACCCCTAGTTTTAGATCCGGTTAAATTTGTTCACTTGGAACATACGGATGGCTATAATTATGCATCTATTGAGCTAGAACATTATAATTCGTTGTTCCAAAGTCCGAAAGGTCGATTTGCCATCGATTGGATGCAAGGGGTAGGCATAGGTGCTTTGGTGCCGCGTTCGGATGTGCATGTGTTCGGTGTAGGCCAAAACAATTTTTGGAATCTCGCCGGCGGAGGAGCTTCCTTGAAGACGGGGTTAAAATTCCATCTGTCTAAATTGTTGTTTTTCGAGACCACTGTTAAAACGGGGGCAACGAAATTAGTGGATATTCACACAACAGGTCGCTCGGTGGATCATGCGGAGCAATCCATTTTCTTCGCCGAATTCTACGGGGCACTTGGATTTACCATAAAAGGTTCTTCTAAATAAATTTTTAGGCTAGACTAAAAAATGCTAACTTCGCACATGCTGCTGCGAATCCTTCTCCTTTTCTGTCTCCCTTTAGGCCTGTACGCGCAGTCCGTAGGTCGAATCGAGACGGATCGTCCGGATCAAACCGAATGCCCATTCATCGTTAAAAAGGGGTATTTTCAAGCAGAAATGGGCTTTAATCAGTCGCCAGCAGAAACCCTATTTCCCACTTCTCTTCTCAAAATTGGTCTCACAAAGCGTTTAGAGCTGCGCTATGTTTCCGTGCTTTCTAAAGAGACGGATCAGGTGACTCGATTTCAAACACAAGCCTTGGGATTCAAATTTGCCTTGCTCGACCCTTTGAAGTGGCGTCCCCGAACTTCTGTTATCGTGCATTACAATTGGGATCACCAAAACCGGGATTTTTCGGAAAAAAACTTGCGAGGTCATTCCATCGGCGATGTGGTATTTACCTTTCAAAATGATTTGAGTGATCGCTTTGGTATTGGCTATAATCTGGGCACAGAATTTCATTCGAATGGATCTTTTGAGGGCATTTATCGCGTGGCGCCTAATAGGTTGATCGGGAAGAAAGGATATGCCTATGTGGAGGTTTTTGGTAGATTTCCCTCCTCCCCTAATGCGGATCATTCGTATGATGGCGGTTTCGCCTATTATGTGAATGAGGATGTGAAAGTAGATGTATCTGCTGGCCAAAGTTTCACTCGCCCAGAGGATTATTATTTTGCACTAGGCCTTTCCTTTCGCCTTCGAATTTTCTAATTCATAAGGCAAAGACTCCCGAATTTCTTAAATTGCAGAAATGAGACGGATTTTCTTTTTCTTCTTGGGGATGATTCTTGCTTTACAGCAAGTGCATGGGCAAGCTTCCTTGATTTTGGGGGAGAAGTCGTTTACGCTCGAAGAAAATTTTTCGCTCTCTTTTGTCATTAAATCTACCAATGCGGCTATCGAGGCTCCTGTTTACAAGTTTCCGGAATTGCCTGGTTTGCGTAAATTAGGCGTTTCGCGTTCGAAAGCCACGGAAATTCAAAACGGTGAGCCCGTTTATTTCTTTACCTATTCCCAATATTACCAAGCTACTAATCCGGGGTCCTTGCTTATTCCTCCTGCAGAGGTAGTCGTGAATCAGCAATCCTTGAAAACGGAGGGATTTGCCTTACAGGTCAGTCCTTCAGAGCTAAAAGAAGAGGTAGTGGAAGAATCAAAAGCCCAAATTGAGGACCTTTTCAAAGGCCAAAACTCCCTCTTTCTAGCCGTCACCTCCACACAAATTCAACCTTATGTGGGCCAGGGTTTCACCTTAAAGTTCTCTTTGTTCATTCCGGACGATAATGTGACACGCTACAGTTTTGACCGAAATGATATCCAAATTCCTGCATTGATTCAGAAAATTAGACCGAAGAACTGCTGGGAAGAAAGTTTTGGATTACAGGAAGTGAAGGTCTCGAAGGTGGTGTACAAGAATAAAAAATACACCGAATACCGTTTCTTTCAGTCCACCTATTTTGCCCTCGATGCAAAAAAGATCGTCATTCCGGCATTGAGCTTGCAGCTTTTAAAGAATACCGAGAAAGTGGTATTCACCTCAAAACCCTTCGTCATAAGTCCCAAAGAATTGCCTAATCATCCTCTAAAAGGCAAAGTTCCGGTGGGAGATTTTCGTTTAGAAGAAAAATTATCGAGGAGTCAGGTACAAACAGGGGATACGATTCGGTATGAATCTAGCGTGATTGGTGACGGGAATAGTATTCTGTGGGAGGCGAAGCAAACGGAGTCAGATTACTTTTTGAATTTTTTCCACCTCAGTACCCAAAGCTCGGTTTTCCCCTACGGTGATAAAATGTTAGGGAATAAAACAGAGAAAATACTGATAATTCCGTCGCAACCGGGTAAATTTGCACTGAAATCCTATTTTAATTGGATCTACTTTAATACCCGCACGGCGGCCTACGACACCTTACGTTCTGGGGCGATGCTAGAGGTCAGTGGTCAGCCATCGGATCTGGTTTTGAATACACAATCAGAGTCAATGTTGTTGTATCGCGGATTAGAAAAGCTGGTGGCAGATAAAGTGATCGGTTATCGTTGGATTGATTGGAAACAGATTTTTAATGCTTTTTTAGGGCTGGTTTTACTCTGGCTTTTCATTTTGATACTTAAGGCCAAAAAATAACAGTATGGGCAGCATTTACGGTAAAATATTTCAAATAAGTACCTTCGGCGAGTCGCACGGCGCTGCAGTGGGCGTGGTCGTAACCGGTTGTCCGGCAGGTGTAGATTTTGATTTGGATTTTATCCAATCCGAATTAGATCGCCGCAAACCGGGTCAGTCCCGCATTACCACACAACGTAAAGAAGCGGATTCAGTAGAAGTGGTTTCAGGCGTTTTTGAAGGGAAAACAACGGGAACTCCGATCGCGATGTTAGTTTGGAATGGCGATCAGCGCTCGAAAGATTATTCCCACATTGCGGATCAATTCCGTCCCTCACATGCCGATTTTACCTACCAAGAAAAATACGGACTTCGTGATTACCGCGGAGGTGGCCGCAGTTCAGCGAGAGAAACAGTGGCTCGCGTGGCGGCTGGGGCTTTGGCAAAATTAGTTTTACTGCAATTAGGAGTTAAAATTACCGCCTACGTTTCGCAAGTAGGCACCTTGAAATTAACGACTCCTGTTGAACAATTAGATTTAGCGGTAGCAGAAACAAACGCTGTGCGTTGTCCAGACGCAAAATTAGCGGAGGAAATGTTCACCTACATTGATGATATTCGCAAGCAAGGCGACTCCGTAGGAGGTGTCGTTTCAGCTTACATTACGGGTTGCCCGGTAGGTTTAGGCGAGCCGGTTTTCGATAAATTGCACGCGGAATTAGGCAAAGCAATGTTAAGCATCAATGCCGTGAAAGGCTTTGAATATGGTTCTGGGTTCGATGGCGTTGAATTACGCGGTTCTCAGCACAACGATATTATTGTGAAAGATGAAGCGGGTAAAGTAAGTACTTTGACGAATCATTCAGGTGGTATTCAAGGCGGAATTTCGAATGGAGAACCTATTTATTTCCGAGTTGGATTCAAGCCAGTGGCCACGATTATGCAAGATCAAGACAGTTTGAACAATTCTGGCGAGAAGATTGTTGTATCAGGCAAAGGTCGTCACGATCCTTGTGTGGTGCCACGCGCCGTGCCTATCGTGGAGGCGATGTCAGCCATCGTGTTATTGGATTTTTACTTGCGAAATCGCTTGACGAAATTAGCTGACGTTCTATGATTCCAAACGAGGATGAATATTATATGAGTCTCGCGCTGAAACAGGCGGAGCGAGCATTAGAGGAAGAAGAGATTCCAGTAGGAGCTGTGGTGGTTTGTCAAGGTAAGATTGTGGCGAAAGCTTACAACCAAACCGAAATTTTGACAGACGTTACCGCACACGCTGAAATGCTCGCGATTACCTCTGCCGCCCAAACAATAGGCGCCAAGTATTTGAAAGATTGTACTTTGTATGTGACTTTAGAGCCCTGCTTGATGTGTGCCGGAGCCATTTATTGGTCACAACTAGGACGATTAGTATTCGGTGCTTCAGAAGAGAAGCGCGGTTTTGAAAAATTAGGAAATAAAATTTTGCACCCGAAGACAGAAATTGTTCGGGGAGTTTTAGCACATGAATCAGAACAACTGCTAAAGGAGTTCTTTTCCATGCGACGTTAATACGTATTCACCATTTAAAAAAATAAAAACATGGCCTTTACATTAGCCCCATTACCTTATGCAAATAATGCGCTAGAGCCGCATTTCGATGCATTAACGATGGAAATCCACCACGATCGTCACCACAATGCGTATGTGACGAATTTGAACGCAGCGGTAGCTGGAACGGAATTAGAAGGAAAGTCTTTGGAAGAATTATTTACTTCTATCTCCAAATTATCACCAGCAGTTCGCAACAACGGTGGTGGTCACTTTAACCACGATTTATTCTGGAATATCTTATCACCAAACGGTGGAGGTGCTCCAGTAGGCACGTTAGCAAAAGCAATCGATGCGAAATTCGGTTCTTTTGAGGCCTTCAAAGAAGAATTCAAGAAAGCAGGTTTAACTCGTTTCGGTTCAGGCTGGGCTTGGTTAGTGGCACAAAAAGATGGTTCAGTGGCGGTTTCAAGCACACCGAACCAGGATAATCCTTTGATGGATGTGGCTGACGTGAAAGGCTTCCCAGTGATCGGATTGGATGTTTGGGAGCATGCGTACTATTTGAAATTCCAAAACAAGCGTCCAGACTATATCGATGCATTTTGGAGCGTGATTGATTGGAACAAAGCAGAAGCGCGTTACCAAGCAGCACAGAAATAAGGTTTGAGAACGGGAGGATGAAAATTCTCCCGTTTTTTTCGGCTTTCTTTTGCATTATTGGAAGCTTTGCGTATTTTTGCAGTCCCAAATGGCGGTTGTAGCTCACTCGGTTAGAGCACTGGTTTGTGGTACCAGGGGTAGTGGGTTCGAATCCCATCATCCGCCCAAAATGCCTCAGTAGA